>JAEYON010000163.1 GCA_023411645.1 Bacillota bacterium
TTGTCAGCCCTGAGCTTACACCTACGTTATATAAGATGATAAATGAGGGCTTTGTTTTCAAGAACTTTTATAATCCTGTCTGGTGGGTCAGCACCTCCGACGGAGAATACGTAGCTTGTACCGGCCTCATACCAAAAGGCGGCGTATGGAGCTTTTATAAGTCTTCCAGCAACTATATGCCCTTTGTTATGGGTAATCAGTTCAAAAAGCTGGGATATGTCACAAAGGCCTGGCACAATCACACTTATGATTATTACAGGCGCGATCTCTCCCATCCCAATATGGGTTACGATTACAAAGGTGTGGGAAATGGGCTTGAGGTGAAGACGACCTGGCCGGAATCCGATCTGGAGATGATCGACGTAACCGTGGGCGAATACATTGACCAGCAGCCATTTCATGCCTATTACATGACAGTCAGCGGACATATGAATTACAATTTTGGCGGGAATCAGATGGCAAAAAAGAATAAATCCTATGTAGAGGATCTGCCTCTCTCGGATCCCTGTAAAGCATATATTGCCTGCAATCTGGAGCTGGAGTTTGCACTGGCATCGCTGATGGAAAAGCTTGAGGCAGCAGGGATTGCCGAAAATACGGTAATTGTTCTGAGTGCGGACCATTATCCGTATGGACTAGACAAGAAATACCTGGATGAACTAGCAGGACACGAAGTCGAAAAGAACTTCGAGCTGTATAGAAGCTCGCTGATCCTGTACAAAAAGGGTATGGAGCCTGTTATCGTCGAAAAGCCATGCGCCAGTCTGGATATTATACCTACATTGTCGAACCTGTTCGGTCTGGACTATGATTCGCGGCTTTTAATGGGCAGCGACATTCTTTCGGATTCTCCTGCGCTGACCATATTCTCCAACCGCAGTTGGATTACAGATCGTGCAATGTATAATTCAACCACCGGAAAGGCTACCTTCCTGGACGGCACGGAAACTGACAAGGAATATGTGAAAAAGATCAACAAAGTGGTTGCTGATAAATTTAAATATTCTCAAAAAATCCTTGAAACAGACTATTATGGTAAAATTTTTAAGAATGATGAGTAATATTTGCTCTTTCCTTATTCTGATTGGATAGTATTGTTTCATAATCCAAAGGAGTATTTATGTTGCAAAAGGTATTCAACGATAGCTGCTCAGCCTGTCCTTTCTTTTTTATGTCAAGATAGCTGATTTTTATAAATTGATAAAAACCGGTAACCTTTCCGGTACCGTTTTTCAAATAGCTTTCAATAGCCGGAAGGCATGTCTTTCGGTAAAATGCACACAGGGGCTCAGGACGGTCATTGATTCGCGGAACGACAGCGTCAAAATCCTGTTGTTCCCTTATCAAGGCCTCGACAATTTCAGGCCCCCAAAAAGGCATATCACAGGCCGTGATAAAGGACCATTCAAAATTTGTTGACTTAAGACCCGCATGAATACCTGCCAACGGACCGGATCCCGGATACTCATCTGAAACCTCTCTAATTCCGCAGGTGTTGAATCCTGAAATATGATATTTCCCAGGAGTATCGGTTACGAGGATTACTTCATCAAACAGTTCATGAAGTTTTTCAATAGAGTGGACAAGGAGAGATTTATTATGATATTGGAGCATTGCCTTGTCTGTTCCCATACGGGTGCTTTTCCCACCTGCAAGTACGATGCCGGATGCCTTGTAAGTCATTTTTCTCACCTCGCAACAATCTAATATATCGGGATTTGCTTTAAAAAAGCTGTGATTTCTGCTTTAATCAAGAAAGAATTGGACTCATTCAGCTCCAGCACCTTGGTATCCAGCCTCTTTGCTATTCGCGCGGTCAACTCCCCGGCATCTTTTTGCAGTACACCCAGAATGCGTATATCGGAATCCAATAATTTCTCTAATATCATCAAATAACTCTTCGCTGATTGCTCGAAGCGGCCGATCTCATCAATTATCACTATAGGCTTTTTACTTTTCAGTGCATTTTCTAAAATAGCCGAGCCCGTCAAATCGAATACTTCCGGGTTTTTTCTGCAAACACCTGAGGCGTCTTTGCAGAAAAATATTGTGCTGCTGACAGACTTCATAAACTCCTTTGAAATGTTTTGCATATGAACCTCTAGCGTATAGCTTTCCGTTGATGATAGCTCTACCATCCTGAATGCGCACCCATTATCTGATGGCATGTAGATGCGCTGTGTAAAGAAGCCGTCCGCCGAGTATCTGTACTGCTCAATCATCTCCTTGAGCAGACTGGATTTTCCTATCCTTTTTTTGCCAGTGATGAATAAATTTACCGCCACTGATTTTCCTCCGCTTTTTCGTCTGATGACCTGTATTGAAATTTCTTATTTCCGCTCGGATAATTCCAGAAGTACATTCATGTCTTCGTCACTAGGTTCATACGAATAAAAAAGCTTAAAATAACGCTGAATCTCTTTTCGTAAATTCATTTCATAAACATCCGGATACAATAGATTTGCCAACCATTTGATGCCTATCAACCGATTTACGGATGGCGGCCGGTTCAACCAGTCATATGGAGCAAACGGTATTTCATAGACCATCCCATTTTTTACAGCATCAATGTTTTCCCAGGAGCCTGAGGTTATCTCGTTATAGAGCTGATGCTTACCGTCCCCATCGGTACTTATGATGATCATATCTGCATCCCATGCCAGTATTTGCTCCAGGGAAACCTGTATCCTTCTCGAACCTTTGTCTAAGGCTCTGTCTGCCACATTCACTGCGCCGGCAAGACTTAAGGCTTCGGTATTCAACGTATTCCCGGTTTCTGTTTCAAGACCCTTTACGCCTTCTGCATAATAATACGTAACACGCTGATTTTCAGGGATAATACCAATTGCTCCACGTACTTCACTTAATGCTTCTGAGGCATAGTCGGCCAAATCCTTAGCTCTTTCACCGACATTGAGAATATCGCCCAGAAATTCATATGCGTCGGCCGTTTTTTCAAGACTTCCGTCTACCATGATCACAGGGATGCGTAGCTGCTGCGCAATAGCGTTAGCATCATTGATGTAAGCTTCACTTACATCTCCCATGTTAATAATAAGGTCGGGTTCTGTTTTAAGGATCTCCTCCATATTCCCATTAAGCTTAGTGCCCTTCCATGAGCCAAGTACCGGAAGGTAATGGTATTGTGAATCAATATATACCTTTTCCGTATCGGACAGAGCACTATTCCAGCCGGCAAGCTTTTCGGGAGCCAGTGTATATAGAAGAATCGTACCAATAGCACCTGTAGCATATACTTTATTGACCCGGTCGGGTATTTCTACGGCTCTGCCTGCCATATCGGTGACAGTACGTGTGCCTGATGCGGCTTCAGCGTCAGTTTGACGGGTACTACAGCCCGATAGCTGTTGAACAAATAATACAAGTATTATCATAATTGCTATTCTTCTCTGTGTCTTCATTATAAATATCCTCTTGTCTCATATTATTGGCGGACTTTTTATTATAGCGGCACACATACCTTTGTATGCCTTTCTTCCTCCAGCAATACATCCGCCACTTTTACATGAATCCCGTAAAGCATCCTTAAGCTTTCGCTGTTTATTACGTCCCAGGATAACCCTGTTGCGACAACTGTTCCGTCCCTCATGAGCGCTGCTTTTGTGGAATAACGCAGCGCATAATCGGGTACATGGGAAGATACTAATATTCCCATGCCATTTCTTGCAAGTCGGCTGATATGATCCAATACCATATGTTGATTACTATAATCCAGATTTGACGTAGGTTCATCCATAATCAGAAACTCAGGCTGCTGTGCCAATGCTCTGGCAATTAGAACAAGCTGCCTTTCCCCACCGCTTATAGCAGTATAATTTCTGTTCTTCAAATGATTGATACCCAAGGTTTCCAACGCATTACATGTTATGTTCAGATCCTCCCGTGACGGAACGGTGAAACTGTTCAGGTAGGGAGTCCTTCCCATTAGCACTACCTCAAGAACCGAAAAAGCAAATGGTGGGGTATGATCCTGAGGTACATAGCCGATATGGGCGGCCAGCTTTTTTTGCGGCCATGCAGAAATATCTATGTTGTCTAAAAGGATACGTCCCTGCAATGGTCTCAATATCCCGAGCATAATTTTCAGTAACGTAGTTTTTCCAGAGCCATTGGGCCCTAATAAAAAAAGGACTTCTCCGGTTTCTACCGACAGTGAGGCGCTATTGAGGACCGGCTTTCCTTCATAGGAAAAGGTCAATTTCTCGGCATCTAATCTCATTTATATGACCTCCTTGGACGTGCAAGCAAATAGATGTAAAAAGGCGCGCCGATCAGCGAGGTCAAGACCCCGAGAGGCACTTCAACAGGGAAAAGTACGCGTGATATAGTATCTACTGCCAGCAGAAAGGCGGCGCCAATAAAAAAGGAGGCGGGCAGGAGCCTCTGGTAACCCGGACCTACGAGCATTCTGGCCAGATGGGGGACAATCAGACCGACCCAGCCTATCACACCTGTTATTGCCACGGAAGATCCAGTCAGCAGGGTGGAGAAGAGTATAACGAACAATCTTGTTCTTCTTGTGTTAACACCAAGTGTTTGTGCTTCGTCATCGCCAAAGGTCAAAACATTGAGATTCCATCGCATTAGGTATAGGGCAATCAATGAAATCAAACAGGTAACGGCGAGGAACAAAACATCTCCCATTCTTACAGAGCTCAAACTTCCTAAAAGCCAGAAGGAAATTGCAGGAAGCTTATTATACGGATCCGCTGTGTATTTGACCAGCGAAACCAGAGAGTTGAACACCGAGCCTGTTAGTAAACCTGTCAGAACCAGGATAATCACCCGATTACTCTGCCTTATTCTTGAGCTGATTATGCAGGTGATACTGACGGCTGCCAGTCCGGATAAAAATGATATGATCTGAATGGGCAGTACATTCCAGGACATAAGTATGGCAATTGCAGCACCAAAGGAAGCACCTGCTGTTGCACCGAGAATGTCCGGTGAGGTCAGCGGATTGTTGAAAATCCCCTGATAGGAAGAGCCCGCAACCGATAAGGCGCCTCCTACCATAATAGCGGCCAGGATCCTTGGTAAGCGCATTTCAAGAATTACCGTTTCCATTACTGAAGGAAGCCCATGGTCTAATGCGGCTATTCTACCCACTAGAACAGATATCAAATCTTTTAGCGAAATAGGATATCTTCCGAGTGTAAGTGAAATAACACCCAGCAGAAATGGTAAAATAATCAAAACCCAGGTTTTATGGGCTTTTATGAACTGAACAACCGTATTTCTAATCAATTCGCATCTCCTTTTCAAATGTGAAGGCAACAGGATTTCTCCTGCTACCCCGTGGGTTTGTTTACCCAGGTCGCACAGCATAGCTCCCCTTAGCTGCTTAGACTCGGAGACATACTTTTTGTGATTATAACACAGTCAAAACTGTACTTCAATCAACCACCGATCCCCCAATTTGATACATAACAGGTGAAAAAACCTGAAAAAGTGATAAAAAAGAAGTAACATGCAAATAACAAATCATTATTCCGCATTATTCGACTATGATAAGTTTTACTGATAATCATATATCATATATAATATATAATATAT
>JAEYON010000037.1 GCA_023411645.1 Bacillota bacterium
CCTTACGAGCTTGAGCTGTTTGATGATATCGACGAAACTGTGCACTACTATTGGAAGGCGCTGAACGAAGCCAATAAGGTGTCAATTCTTGCAAAGTATATCAGCGTCGGGGACGGTTCTTTCAAAATAAGGATCCTTAATAAGAATCAATAGACAACAATCAGCAGGTTCATTCGCCTTTCGTATTAGGGGGGACAATTCTTCATTCGGGAATTAGGGGGACAGTTCTTCATTCAGGAATTCTTGAATGAAGAATTGCCCTTTTTTACGTTAATGCACTTAAATTGAGAACTGTCCCCAAACGAATAGTCGCTATTCGCAATTAAGTTGAGAACTGTCCCCAAACGATACTCTCCATTTGCACTTAAATTGAGAACTGTCCCCATTTCGTTTATACCTGCTTCTGAGGTATTTTAGTATACCCGCACTAATATAATTTAATGTGGGGAGGCTGGCAGAATGAGTGAACATGATATTTCCGGCATCATACATAAGGATAGGCAGGAGAGGGTAAAGGATCATTTTGTGGGGACGTTTCTTGAATATGCGGAATTGGTAAGAAAGACTCCGGAACTGGCAATCCTTTCACATCATCGGATATTTGATCTTATCTCAAAGGCCGGGGTCGAGGTAGTTAAGACTGATGAACATCCAAGATTAAGAAGAATTTACGGAAATGACGTAATCAAAAAGTACGGGTTTTTTAAAGATTTTTATGGGATCGATAAAACGATCATGAATATTGTCAGGTACTTCCACTCTGCGGCTATGGCGGGGGAGGAAGCCAGACAGGTACTATATCTTGTTGGGCCGGTAGGTTCGGGTAAATCATCCATCATGGAGGTTTTAAAAAGAGCGCTTGAGAGCAGCGCGGAAATATTTGCGCTTAAAGGATGCCCGATGAGAGAGGAGCCGCTTCACCTTGTGCCAAAGCATCTTCGAAGGGAATTCGAGGAGCTGTTGGGCGTGAGAATTGAAGGGGATCTTTGTCCAATCTGCCGTCACAGGCTCAAAAATGATTATAATGGGGAGTATGAGTGGTTTCCGGTGGAGAAAACAGGCTTCTCAATCAGATCACGAAAGGGGATTGGCGTGGTATCGCCCGTTGATCCTAATAACCAGGATACCAGTGTTCTTACAGGCAGCGTTGATATTTCAAAAATTGACCTGTATCCGGAGGATGACCCCAGGGTTCTGTCGCTCAACGGAGCGTTTAACGTTGGAAATAGAGGACTTGTGGAGTTTATCGAGGTATTTAAAAACGAGACTGAATATCTGCATACCATGATTACCGCAACACAGGAAAAATCGATTCCGTCTCCTGGAAAGGGTCCGATGATTTATTTCGACGGTGTGATACTTGCGCATTCCAATGAAGCGGAATGGAACAAATTCAAGTCCGATCACACTAACGAGGCTATCCTGGACAGGATTGTTAAAATTGAAATTCCATATTGCCTTGAATTAAATGAAGAAATCAAGATTTATGAAAAGATGCTCAGAAATAGCAAATTCAATGCCCACATCGCACCGCACACTATCGAGGTTGCTTCAATGTTCGCCATTATGACCCGGCTGGTGCCGTCGTCCAGGGTGGATTTGATGACAAAGCTGAGGATCTACAACGGGGAAGAAATCGTTGAAAAAGGGATGACGCGTAAAATTGATATTCTTGAATTGAAGGAAGAGTCTTCCCGAGAAGGTATGGCGGGAATTTCCACCAGATTCATCATGAAGGCGCTGGACATGGCATTGTCCGAGTCAGAGCATGACTGCATCAATCCAATCTGTGTGATGGAAACGATCATCAAGGCAGTCAGAGATCTTGCTGTTAGTGATGAGGAGAAGAGCAAATATGTGAGATTCATACAGGATGCGATCAAGAAGGAGTACAACAGAATTCTTGAGAAAGAGGTCACAAAGGCGTTCATATACGGATACAGGGAGCAGGCGGAGAGCCTTTTCAACAACTACCTTGACCATTCCGAGGCGTTTATCAACAAAACAAGATTAAAGGACCCAAATACCGGGGAGGAACTGGAACCGGACGAGCGATTTATGAGATCCATCGAGGAGCAGATCGGAATTACGGAAGCCTCTGCAAAGGGCTTTCGGGGAGATGTTACCGCCTATATGTTTTTCGTTCTGCGAAACGGCGGTAAGCTGGACTATAACAGCTACGAGCCTCTGAAGGAAGCTATTGAAAAGAAGCTGACGATCTCTGTAAAGGAGCTCAGCAGGATCGTTACCCGGGCTAAGGTGCGGGATGAAGAGCAGGATAAAAAATATAACGCCATGGTGGAGGAAATGAAGCGTAACGGTTATTGCGATCATTGCTGTAATGTAGTATTGAAATACGGCGCGAACAACCTTTGGAAGGATTAATAATATGGCGATAATCAGGGAGTATGACACAAGCGGAAGGGAAAGAACGGCAGAGGACCGTCGCAGACACAAGGAACTTATAGAGGAGTCCATCCGGAAAAATATTGGCAGCATCATATCTGAGGAGAGCATTATTGGACAGAACGGAAATAAAAAGATCAAGATCCCGGTTAAGGGGATCAAAGAGTATAGCTTCATATACGGAAAAAACAAGCGCGGAGCGGCTGCCGGGGACGGGGATGAAAGACGGGGCGATGTGGTGGGCGAGGATGCGGAGGGCAAGGATTACGGGCATGGAGGCGCAGGTGATCAGGAGGGTGAGGAGATCTATGAGACTGAGATCACGATTGAAGAGCTTGTAAACTATCTGTTTGATGATCTTGATCTGCCAGACCTTGACAGGCGGCGGATTTCAGAGGCGGAGTCGGACAAAAGCTTCAGAAGGCTCGGATACCAGCGAAAGGGAATCCCAATGAGGCTGGCAAAAAGGAAAACAGTCATTGAAAGAATAAAGCGAAAGAAATCCTTTCAAAGAACTGCGCAGTCCTTTGAGGAATGTGATCAGCTACCTCCAGGAAGCGACCAGAGGTTTCCGTTCACACAAGACGATCTGCGGTTCCAAAGACTAAGGGAAAGCCGCAGGAAGGATTTTAATGCTGTGGTTATTTGCATAATGGATGTCTCAGGCTCCATGGATCAGACGAAAAAGTACATGGCAAGAAGCTTTTATTTTTTGCTCTATCAGTTTCTGAAGCAGAGATATTCACATGTCGAGGTTGTATTTATCGCTCACACCACTACGGCCAAAGAGGTCGGAGAAGTTGAGTTCTTTCACAGGGGCGAATCCGGTGGCACCTATATCAGCAGCGGCTATGAAAAAGCGCTGGAGATCATTGAACAGCGCTACAACCCAAAGAACTGGAATGTATATGCGTTTCATTGCAGTGACGGTGATAATTGGACGGAGGACAATAATAAGGCGGTCAAAATGGCTGCAAGGCTTTGTGAGGTTTGCAATCTATTCGGTTATGGTGAGATTATTCCCGGCTACTATTTTGCAGGAAGTACGGTAAAATCTGAATTTCTCAGACATATCCATGCCGATAATTTCGTCATCGTCACAATGACGCGCAAAGAGGATATCGTTTCAGGATTGAAAAGGCTTCTGGAGAAAGATGGCGAGAGTAGATGAGAGAAGAGGTAAAGAGAAGATAAGCCAAAAAGATCAGAGTGCGGATAACAGACAGAGCAATAATGGAGGATGCGCAATGGCCGACTATAGCCTGAATGAACTGAAGAGGTGGAATGAACGGATAGAGGAGCTGGTACATGAGGAGAAGCTCCATTGTTATAAACAAGAATTCAACATGGTCAGTTATGAAGAGATGACTGCCTATGAAGCCTATTCCGGCATGCCGTCTCATTATCCCCATTGGAGCTTCGGCAAGGCATATGAACGGATAAAAACCTTTAATAGATACAATATTACCGGTCTGCCTTATGAAATGGTAATTAACTCTAATCCCTGCATCGCCTACCTTATGAAGGATAATTCGCTTTTACTTCAGATACTTACTATGGCTCATGTATATGGTCACAATGATTTTTTCAGAAATAACAGGCTATTTTCGACAGGGACCCGGGCAGAGTATACCGTTGAAATGTTTAAAAATCATGCTGTTAGGATACGTGAATATATCAGTGATCCGAGCATTGGGTATGCAAAGGTGGAGCGAATAATTAACGCCGCACATGCATTGAGATACCAATGTGCCAGAACAATCGGAGCCAGAAAGCTGGAGTATGATGAGACAAAAAAGCGGCTCTTTGATCAGAGCTGCAGAGCTGATAAGCTTAAGCAGGAAAGCAGTTGGATAGATAATAAGCGGTCGAAGAGCAGCCGGACGGACAAAAACCAACTCAATGCCGATTGGACTAATCGTGATCAGCTGGAACAGGAGTTGAAAAAGATACCACCGGAACCGGAAGAGGATTTGCTCTTTTTTATAATCAATTACGCAAAACTCAACGAATGGGAGAAGGATATTGTTGATATTGTCAGGGAGGAGACACTTTACTTCATTCCGCAGATTGAGACAAAGATAATGAATGAGGGATGGGCAAGTTACTGGCATTACATATTGCTGAACAAGCTGAACCTGCCCCAGCAGCTTCATTTCGAGTTTCTAAGAAGGCATAACCAGGTTGTTAAGCCCTTTGAAGGAAGGCTCAATCCCTACTTTCTCGGCTTCAAAATTTTTGAGGATATCCGGCAAAAAAATCCAGATGAACCTGATAAGATTTTTGAGGTGAGAGAAATTGAGAGGGATGAGTCCTTTGTCAGAAGGTACCTGACAAAGGAGCTTTGCAATGAGATGAACCTGTATGAGTATGAGAAGGATGGCAACGAATATATTGTTACACAGATAGCAGACGAAGAGGGGTGGATCAGAATAAGGGACACCATAGCTTCCGGCTCAGGTCTTGGAGGTATTCCCGCTATTCGTATCATTGATTGGAATCAGAAGGACAATACGCTCCTGCTGGAACACCTTTATGACGGAAGAGAACTCGAGATACAGTATGCAAATGAGACCCTAAAACATCTGGTTGATTTGTGGGACGGTAAAGTCATGCTGAATACGCAAGTAGATGGAAAAAAGAGGACTCTTCTTTGTGATGAACAAAAAAAAGTTGTTCAAATTAATACTTAACGCTGATGTTTCTTTTAACAAAGTAGTGGTTGACGAGTAAAACATTAAGTTTTATAATTGAATCACAAAACATATTGCTTGATAAAAGCATATTCGGGGGATTAACTCAGCGGGAGAGTGCTACCTTCACACGGTAGAAGTCACTGGTTCGAACCCAGTATTCCCCACCAAGGAGTCGGCTATGCAAAGCAAAACGATCTCACTATGAAAAGCCCTTGACACCAGGGGCTTTTTGTTTATGTGTATCTGGCGCAATCGGCAGCACATGGCGCAAGGCCCGATTATTCTGCTATACTTGATTGAGACAAATGAAGCAGGGGGGTATTGTTAAATGCCGCTTGAAATCGTTCGAAATGATATTACTAAGATGAAGACAGATGCCATAGTAAATGCAGCCAACAGCAGGCTCAGGCAGGGAGGCGGTGTATGCGGAGCTATCTTTGCCGCCGCAGGTGCACAGAAGCTGCAGGCTGAATGTGACATCATCGGCCATTGCGATGTCGGAGCAGCCGTTATTACCGGTGGGTATGCGCTGCCTGCAAAGTATATTATTCATGCAGTCGGGCCAGTATGGCAGGGCGGTGATAAACACGAAGAGAGGCTGCTCATTTCATGCTACACTAACGCTCTTTTGCTGGCAAAGGAGCGCGGATGCTCCTCTGTTGCCTTCCCGCTTATTTCGACCGGAGCATTCGGATATCCCAAGGATAAAGCATTGCAGGCGGCCATCTTTGCTATTGGGGCATTCCTGCTGGAGAATGACATGGCAGTCTATCTTGTCGTATTTGACAAAACAGCTTATGCATTGGGAGACAAGTTATTTTCATCTATTACTGAATACATAGACGATCATTATGTTGAAAAGCACACAGTTAAACGCATGAATCGCGGCTATGAGGTTTTCAGGCAGATTAGAGAAATGTCAGCTCATGATGAGGACGAAGCCTATCAGGTCAAGAATAAACCGCCGGTATTGCCAAGACTGCTTGTCGAAGAAAATGTGTCTCGAAGCCTTGACGACGTCGTTTCGCGGTTGGATGAATCATTTTCTCATATGATATTGCGGCTCATCGACGAAAAAGGAAAAAAGGATACCGAAATATATAAGCGGGCTAACATCGATCGCAAGCTGTTTTCAAAGATCAGGAGCAATCCAAATTACCAGCCTGGTAAGAATACCGCAATTGCTCTTGGTGTGGCGCTTGAGCTCAGCCTGGACGAAATGCGGGATCTTCTTTGCAGAGCGGGCTTTGCACTTTCACGCAGCAGCAAGTTTGACATCATTGTGGAGTATTTTATTGAGCAGGGAAATTATAATATTTTTGAGATAAATGAGGCTTTATTTGCATTCGACCAGAGCATGCTCGGCGCATGAGCAACACATGATCGACGGCTTAGGTTATATGAATTTGATTGATTTGTCGCCTGGCATGCGACCATTTACAACGTATAAGCTGTTATTCTTTAGTCAGTAAAATAATTTCAGGAGGATAACAGTTATGAAAAAAGGATTGACGGAGTTAGTATTTATACTGGATCGAAGCGGATCAATGAGCGGACTTGAGGATGACACTATCGGCGGATACAATGCTCTTTTGGGAAAGCAGAAAAAAGAAGCCGGGGAGGCAGTTATAACTACAGTACTGTTTGATGACAGGTATGAGCTTCTCCACGATCGTATCAATCTCAACGGTGTTGCTCCTATAACGGACAGAGAGTATTTTGTGCGAGGGTGTACGGCATTGCTGGATGCAATAGGCAGAACGATCAATAAAATAGGCAATGCTCAAAAGAACACACTAGACAGTGAAAGGGCGGAAAAAGTCCTGTTTGTCATTACCACGGACGGAATGGAGAATGCCAGCCGTGAGTACAGCTATGACAAAATCAGGACAATGATCGAACGGCAGAAGGAACGCTATGGCTGGGAGTTCATCTTCCTTGGGGCCAATATTGATGCGGTACAGACAGCGGCAAGGTTTGGAATCGACGCGGACCGTGCTGCAAACTACCATGCGGACAGCCAGGGTACTCAACTGAATTATAAGGTGGTAAGTGAGGCGGTAAGCTGTTTCCGGGCCAGCAGGGGGATATCTGGAGACTGGAAGAAGCAAATAGACGATGACTTTAAAACTCGGCAACGATGACTTCAGAGAGCAGCGATAATGACTCAAAAACCCAACAGCATGTACAAAAAACGTGACTATCATGAACAGGTGGATTGTGGTAAAATGAATGGTAGAGTAATTTGCCAGCAAATATATTTTACAGCTATATGAAAGAAGTAAGTGAGGTCTTTACAAATGAAAAAGTTTATACTCATCCTATCTGTAATCATGCTGTTATTTACGGCGTGCTCTTCCGGCCCGGAGAATGGTATCGGAACAGAGACCTCCGCGGCGGAGAGTACCGAACCGAAAACAAACGCCAGCGCTTCAAAGACATTGGACGGCGAGATCAGATTTTATCCTACTTATGATCAGAATTATAAAACCGGTCACAATGAGATGTTTGATTTCTGGTTTGACATCCCGGTTAGCTGGAACGCAGTTGATCGAACGGAGGACGGTTCTGCATATAATATATTAACAGGAAACGATAAGGTCGACATCAGGATTTATGGTGTAATGATCAATGAGGAAAATCAAGATGAGGACAAATTTCATGCTTCACTTGCAGGCAGCAAAGGTAATGTGTCAGAGTTTATTTTTAGAGATAATTGGGTCGGAACACAGATTAAAGTTTCAGATGCTGAGGAATACTATTTGCGAGTGGATGGCGACAGCTATTTGATTCTTTATATCAATGCGAGTAAGGATTCCGAATGGAAGGTACAGAATGAAGAAAAGCTGAGCTATGTTGCATTGAGTGCCAGAACCACACAGGAGAGCTATGGAAGAAATCTCTCGAATGAGAATACAATAACACTTGAGGATCTTCAGTTGGGCGGTATTACTGTCGGAATGTCATATGACAATTTGTTAAAGACCTTGGGTCAAATGCCTGAGGATGAAGATTTAGAAGAGTACGATGGGCTTTCGGTACGGACATTGTATTTTGCTGACGGAACACAGGTCTATGTAGTGGACGATATTGTTTATACGGTCAATGTCATCAGTCCCGACTATGAAACGCCGAAGGGTCTTAAGACAGGAGATAGTGAGGAGCGCCTGCAGGATTTGTACGGGGAGCCGACCACTAAAGAAGATGGAATATGGGGTTATCATTACAATGGATACGAATTATTCACAGCAGTCGTCGAAGAAGGCATTGTGACACAGATTCAAATTGATTACAACGCAGGTGAAACAGCTATTTATTGATACCGAGGCAGAAAAGATGGAAGAACTTAATGAACACCAATGTTGAAAGGGAGAGATTTCTTGCATAATACTATGGAGCAGATACAAATCGCTGCAGCACATATAAAGGGTCGAATAGGTGGGGAACCGCAAATAGGAATTATTCTGGGCAGCGGGCTCGGACCTTTGGTGAATGTGCTTGAGCAGCCTGTAGAGATTGATTATGGAGAGATACCCGGATTCCCGCAAGCAACGGTGGAAGGACATGCAGGCAAGTTGGTGTATGGAAATTTGGCCGGTAAGCAGGTGCTTGTCATGAAAGGCCGGTTCCATCTATATGAGGGTTATGATGTTTCCCAAGTTGTTTTCCACATCCGTGTATTCAGTCTTCTCGGGATCAAAAACCTGCTGGTCACAAACGCGGCCGGTGGTATAAATACTGGTTATACAGCCGGTGACCTTATGCTTATTACAGATCATATCAGTTTTTTTGCACCGTCACCGTTAAGAGGGAGCAACCTTGATGAATTTGGCGTCAGGTTTCCCGATATGTGCAATGCTTATGACCGTGATTTAATCAATATTGCGAAGGAAACAGCGAACAAAGAGGGAATTTCGCTCAAGCAGGGAATATATGCTTTTGCCCAGGGCCCTATGTTTGAGACTCCTGCCGAGATCAGAGCATTGCGGGTTCTTGGTGCGGATGCGGTAGGAATGTCGACCGTGCCGGAGGTAATCGTAGCTCGCCATTGCGGCATGAAGGTTTTAGGTATATCCTGCATTACAAACATGGCAGCAGGTGTTTTGGAGGAGACGCTCAATCACACTGAGGTCATTGAGACGGCGGACAGAGCAGGAAAGAGCTTTAGAAAGCTGGTTGCCGGGATTGCATCCCATTGGCCGGTTTAAGACAGCACGTTAATAGAATTATACATTACTGTTTTTAAGTTCATTGATGAATCGGGTTAATTGATTTTCCTTTGCCATCTGCTCTAAAAGCCCACATATAATGTCGAGCTGTATGGATATTTTCTTTTCCCCAACATGCTCATCACAGAACCTGCGTAATACAACAGGGATCTCTTCAACATCCGAAAAGCTGGTAAATACATAACGGCTGCTCAATCCGTATTCCAGCTTTCTGATATCACTGCTTATATCAAAGATACTATCATCAATGTAAGATATACCAAAATAATCAGGCTTTCCGCCCCGTTCCAGCAAACGGACATATCCAATTATTCGCGTCCTCATTTTTGCCCTTGCTGTTTTCAGTTTGTAATTGCATTCCTCGCAGAATTCCCGCATCATGGCATTTATTAATATATTCTTGAATCCATTTTGGTTTTTCTTGTCCTTTGTACCTCCTTTACATTTCACATCCTTATAATTAACAGAGCCCGAACCGGAGGGAGCGTATCTTCCGCTGTTTGCCTTAGAGCGATCTGCCTGTTTGCCGATAATGATCCTGTTGTCTTTTGTAAACGCTAATGTCGAAACACCAATAAAATTCGAACAGGAACTATAGTCCAAATCATATAACTGATTATCCTCGTCTATGAGCAGCTTGCTGCCATCAAAGGATAGTTTGATTTCATGGGATGACTTGAACTTCTTAAAGACGATTTCATGAGTACACTGACCGTCAAAATATGCGGTTTTCTGGACTGCGACAGAGGAAATACCAGGGTGTAGGTCGCTGATCTGTCTTAACAAATGTCCATTGAACGTAATTCCAGGCTTTGTAAAGGTCAGGTTCATGATGCTAGGGACAAGCCTTGATACCTCATCAGCAATTCTGAATCTGTAATTCAACAGGTGAACTTGTATGTAAGCTTCTTTCGAGGTATCCTGCAGGTATTTGTTTACACAATTGCTCATGACATACCTTTCATTCGACCGGCCATTAAAAAAGTCAAGAACCTGATAGCCATTACCAACCTGCTCCGGGGAAAGCCTTAGTTGTTGGAGCGTCTTTTGCTTTATATTCTCATTTGAAAATATCATATAAGCTCTTGAAAAATTGCGATACTCATAAACAGTAGATGCTAACGTCGCCAATGCAGTGATGACTGTAATAATTAGTGGAAGCTTTGAAATAATGTCCAAGGGTACTATATTTGGATTAACTTGATTTGCACCGGTATTCCCTGCATCTGAAGGATCAATCAGGAAAATAGTTATAAATGTATGGACAAGAGTTGCTGCTGTCAATAAAATAGTTGCAATATAACTCTTTTTTATCCCAAAAGCCATAAATGCACTTTGCCATTTTCCAATAATACGGAAAAAGAGAATATTAAACCTTTTCCAAAGGTTCTGCTTCCTGTTTTCTTTTCTTTCAGCATTACCAATCATTAATGCCGCCGTAGCGTCGTCGGATGGCTTGAGCCGCGGAAAGGTATTGCACTTTGGGTCGTTTCCTTCTATTGATCTTATCTTACGGAGCATTCTTTTTAATGGCTGTTTTTCTGCTATATTCATCAAAGAGACAGCATCGGCTGCCAGATGGTACTTGTTATAGTATGATGCAAAGCCATCAGTACATACCAGAATTTTGTCCATTTTTCCTTCGTCGATTTCCAGATGCTTTGCATGGTCTATTGCTTCTGGCTGCAGACCCAGTATCCAGTATCCGGTTTCGCTGTTGCTGTTTCTTTGATCTCTATTTTTCCGCAATATGTTTCTGACCGATTCCTGCGAAACAGCATCTATTATGTCAATGTGTTTCTCGTCGAAAATCTTTGTTGCCGCTGTTAAGGCCAGATCGTCAAGCCTTTGCACGGAATCATCAAAAATGACCGATGTTTCGCCGTCACTCTTCTTGAGGATAACCGTTATATCTCCCAGAACCAAAAGCTCTATTTTTTCGCATGTCCTTTTAATAAGCGCCATCGAGGCGGAAGGCTCATATATGGATGTATCGTAGGATGAATCTATTCGCAGTCTTTCATAATCATTTTTTATTTCAATAATACATCTTTTAACAATTTCTTTTGCCGGGACAACCGTATCCATGTTGCTTCTAATCAGTTCGGCAAAGCGGCGCACAAACCACTGAGCATCGGTTTCATTTGTATTGGTGCCCTCTTTTTGAATAATATCCTTATGTAAACCGCTTGCGCCATCTAGTACTAATAAGTAATTGTTATTGCTGTAGGACAAGTAATCCTCGCCGTTTTTACCACAATTTCCGGGTATGCTACGAATGACTTTCATCTGCCGTCCCCTCTTCACCCGATGTTGTTTTTAGAAATTACAATTTGATAACTCCATTTTGAATACTATATTATGTCATTGATTATACTACAAAAAAGCATGAAACAACACATTCTGAATAATTGGCCCTATTATTGTCTGAAGAGTAACTGAATTGGAAATATTACTTGCTGAATTTTTGCTCAGACAGTCGGCTTGCTGCTCAGTGCTCTAACTACATATTTCTAGGCAGCATTGCGTTGAGGTGCTTTTTATTGCTCAGTATCTACATGACAGAAGCCTCTTAACAGTAGCATTAAGTTGTAGATGCGTGAAAATAATTGTAAATGATTGTTGAGCTATTCTATTCGATAGGATATAATAAAAAGCATAATATTTACGGGAGAAGATGGATGTGGATAAAGAGATTCTTAATATGGATGAAGCTTCCGAATTGTTTAACGTTAGCATCAAGACATTTATTAAGCTCCTGAAGGAGGAGAAGGTTCCCGCCAGAAAGATTGGAAGGGAATGGCGATTTTCCAGACAGGCGCTAATTCAGTGGCTTTCATCGGGCGATTCACAGCAATACTCCTCCAGTGACAGTGATACAAAAGAGTTTTTCGATAAGGTTGCGCCTGAGTGGGAAATCATGCGTTGCGGTCACTATGATGAGGATGTTATTGGCAGGCTTCTGGGAGCAAACCTCCTTGAGGACGGTATGGTGCTGGTAGACCTGGGTGCTGGTGACGGATATCTTTCAAGAGCTGTTTCTTCACATGTAGGCACAGTCATAGCCATTGACATTTCCGGAGCGATGCTGGAGGAGCTTTCGAAAAAAGCTGCTAAGGAAGGACTTAGTAATATCAGAACTGTTCTTGCTGATGGACGGGATATGCCGTTGGCAGATAATAGCGTCGATATCGTATGCGCCAACATGTTTCTGCATCATATTGAAGAGCCAATCACTGCAGCAAGGGAGATGTATAGGGTACTCAAGCCCGGAGGGAAGGTTTTTCTTGCTGATCTTAAGGAGCATGACAACGAGGAATTTAAAAGAAAAATGCACGATATCTGGCAAGGGTTTTCACAAGAAGAGGTCGAGGGCTGGTTTAAAAATAGCGGTTTCAAATCTGTACAGTTTGACACGGATACAGGCAAAGGCACCAGTAGAAAGAACTCAGGCAAAAAAAATGCCGGAAAGAATACAATGGAAGGCATCTTTATTATGATCGCAAGCAAATGATGTGAATAGAAGAGAAAGAAAACAGAAGGAGAAAAGAAGGAAAACAAAAGGAAAACAAAAAGAGGAGAGAAAATAATGAACAATGAAAAGTGTGTGGATAGATGGGTAAAATAATTGTTGCAGGTTCCATTGCTTATGACCATATTATGGAGTTTCCCGGGTATTTTAAGGATCAGATTATACCGGAGAAGATTGATGAGCTGAACATCAGCTTTCTGGTGAACAGTCTAAAAAAAGTAAAAGGCGGAACGGCTCCGAATATTGCATACAGCCTGTCGTTGATCGGACTGAAGCCTGAGGTGATTGGTACTGTCGGCAATGATTTTGAGGAGTACAGGAAATGGCTTGAAAGCAAAGGTGTCGGGACAAGTCTGATCAGAGTGAAGGAAGATGATTTTACAGCGTCCTGCTTTATCAACACAGACCTTTCCAATCGTCAGATCACAGGATTTTATCCCGGCGCTATGGCTTATGACACTCAAATAAGCATGCTGGATATACTGATGGACGACGTCTCAATGGCCATTGTGGCTCCGACCGAGCCTGCGGCAATGACCAGATGGTGTGATGAATTACGAAGCATTGGGGTACCTTATTTGTATGACTGCGGGATGCAGATTCCAAGGATGACTGCAGATGAGTTGGTTGCGGGTGTGTTGGGAGCAAGGATAGTTATTTTCAATGAATATGAATATGATATGCTGTTTAAGAAGACGGCGCTTACCGCAGAGGAGATACTGAATCATGTTGAAATAATCGTTGTTACATTGGGAGAGAGAGGCTCACTACTGCGGACTCGGACGGAAAACGTTCATGTTCCGGCGGCAAAGCCCGTTCAGGTCCTGGATCCCACTGGAGCAGGTGATGCGTATAGAGCCGGGCTTCTGAAGGGTTATCTGGAAGGAGCGGGACTGGAGCAGATGGGCAGATATGCCAGCGTTACTGCGGTCTATGCGGTAGAACATAAGGGAGCAACTGAACACAGCTATACTATTGATGAATTTAACAATAGATATAAAGAAAATTACGGAGGTACTTTATAATGGTTAAATGTGATATTAAGGACAAGTCTCTGGCACCGAAAGGAAAGCTGCGAATTGAGTGGGCAGATAACCAGATGCCGGTTTTAAAAATGATCAGAGAGAGATTCGCTAAGGAGAAACCGCTTGCCGGGAAAAAAATGAGCTGCTGTCTTCATGTAACAACCGAGACGGCAAATCTTATCCGTACTTTGAAGGAAGGCGGAGCGGACATAGTGCTGTGCGCATCCAATCCATTGTCAACCCAGGATGATGTTGCGGCGTCACTGGTGGTTGATTACGGCATTTCTGTGTATGCGAAAAAAGGCGAGGACAGGGACACATATTATAAGCACCTTGTGGCTGCAATTGAACATGGGCCGGATATGACGCAGGATGACGGCTGTGATCTTGTCGGGTTACTCCATAAGGAGTACAGTGACACATATCTGAAGAATGTTATTGGCGGTACGGAGGAGACCACCACCGGTGTGATCCGGCTGCAAAGCATGGAAAGAGACGGAGCTTTGAAATTTCCGATTATTGCAGTAAATGATTCCCAGACCAAGCATTTCTTTGACAACCGGTACGGAACAGGGCAAAGCACATTAGATGGATTGTTCAGAGCAACAAATGTCCTGCTGTCAGGAAAGAATTTCGTGGTCTGCGGCTATGGCTGGTGCGGCAAAGGCCTTGCTATGAGAGCCAAAGGCATGGGTGCAAATGTGACGGTTACTGAAGTGGACCATATTAAAGCGATTGAAGCTGTTATGGACGGCTTCAGAGTAATGAGGCTTGAAGAAGCCATGAGCTTTGCTGACATAATCATCACTGTAACAGGAGATCTGAATGTTGTTGACGAGAAGCATGTGAAATTGGCCAAGGACGGCGTGATTATCGCAAACTCCGGCCATTTTAATGACGAGATAAATATTGAGGCGATCGAAAGATTATCTGATTCCAAAAGGACGGTCCGCGACTTTGTCGAAGAATATACGATGAAAGACGGCCGCAAGTTGTTCCTTCTGGCTGAAGGCAGACTGTTAAACCTGGCTGCAGCTGAAGGCCATCCTGCGATAGTAATGGATATGAGCTTTGCCAACCAGGCTCTTGGTGCTGAATACATCGTGAAGAATGTGGATAATATGGATAACAAGGTTTATGTGCTGCCAGAAGAGCTTGACCAAGAAATCGCGCGGCTGAAGTTGGAAACCATGGGAATCTCCATTGATGTGCTCACCGAAGAACAGAAAGCGTACCTTTCCTCCTGGCAGAGCGGGACTTGATAAAAGCAAACGTGGGTGCCCATTACGGGCACCTTTTTTATTACCAGTTGGGGACTACCAGTTGGGGACAGTTCTCAATTCTATCATCATCAGTTGGGGACTACCAGTTGGGGACAGTTCTCAATTTTCGTGCGTTATTGTGTTATAAAAGTGGTAAGATAGTATTAACAATTATATAAGCGACAATAATAGTGGGGTAAAAGACTTCGGTAGACTACGGCTGCCTGGTATCATAAAATGCTTAAGTACGGAATGATTGTCTGGGCACAAGCTTCAGGATCAGGATAATAGGAGAGATAGAATGAATATAATTATTGAAGGCGTAGACGTTTTAACGGCAAATCCCGCAGAGGAATATATAAGAAATGCTGACATCGGCATAAGTAATGGAAAAATTTCGTTTATTGTACCTTCGGGACAGGGACCGATCCAGTTTAAAGCAGATAAAAAAATAAGCGGGCGGCACAGGCTTGCCATGCCAGGCCTTGTCAACGCCCACACTCACTGCTCAATGACTATTATGCGAAACGCGGCGGATGATCTGCCACTGCACAAATGGCTTTTTGAGCGAATATTCCCGATGGAAGATATGCTGACAGACGATGATGTATACTGGGGTTTCCTGCTGGGAGCAGCAGAAATGCTAAAATCAGGTACCACGGCTATGGCTGACATGTATCTTCATATGGATGCTGTTGCAAAGGCCGCAGCAGAAACCGGTATGAGGATAAATCTATCCAGAAGCCCTCTTGAATTTCATTCAGAAAATGGTCTTACAGCAATTGATCAGTTTGACGAAATGAGGATCTTTTATGATACATGGAATAATAAAGCGGAGGGTAGGATCAAGGTGTATCTGGAGGTTCACTCTACCTACCTGTTTGATATCGAGTCTCTAAAGCGGGCATCAGAGCTGGCGAAGGAACTGAAAACCGGGATACACATACATTTGCTTGAGACAGCAAAGGAGCGGAAGGATAGCTTTGAAAAATACGGAAAGTCTCCAGTAGAAATTTGCATGGACACAGGGATTTTTGATGTACCTGTGATAGGAGCGCATTTAGTACATGTTTCAGAAGAGGATATTGCAATCCTGCGCAAATATGGAGTGCATGCAGCGCACAATCCGACAAGCAATTTAAAGCTGGGTAGTGGAATATCACCTGTTCCGTCCATGCTTGACGTCGGCATCAACGTTTCATTGGGGACGGATGGGGCAGCCAGCAATAATAATCTGAATATGTTTGAAGAAATGCATCTTGCGGCGCTGCTGCACAAGGGTGCCGGGCAAAACCCCGAACTGGTAACGGCGCGTCAGGCAATCAGGATGGCAACTGTGAACGGTGCTAACGCAATCGGATTCAGCGGTGAAACCGGAGTCTTGAAAGCGGGCATGAAAGCGGATTTGATTCTGCTGGATACGGATAAACCGCATATGACGCCGTTGAACGATCCGTACTCAGCGGTTGTGTACTCAGCTCAGGGCTCTGATGTGGACACCGTTATTGTGGATGGTAATATTCTAATGGAGAACCGTGTGCT
>JAEYON010000056.1 GCA_023411645.1 Bacillota bacterium
TACTGGTACAGAGCAATGTCAAGGACGGTATAGAAAAAAATAACCAGATGTTATTGAATCAGGTGAAAAACTCAGTTGAGTTGGTATTTGATGAGCTGGATGTTTTAAGTATGAACTTTTATCTCAACGCTTCATTTGTATCACGTTTAAAAGCCCTTTTTACAACCGATAACTTGAGCTACGACAATGTCACTGACCAACGCTGGCTTTCTGATATCATCAATTCCACCACAAACGCAAAGCCTTATATCCATTCTGTTTACATTTATTATGAGAATAAAGAAAAGAAAATGTTTGTCTCAAACTATGGTATCGTTCCTGTTAACCAGTATCCCGATACGGACTGGTTTAAGCAGTTTGAGCTCCAAAACGAAGCACAGACTTTCCTTGAGGCAAGAAACGTGCGTTCCTTCGACTTTGAGGCAATCGGCGTGCCCGTGGTTACGGTTTATAAACGTCTTTATTCTCCAGGTGTCACTAAATCGGACGGTATGATTGTGATGAATATCCGCCGGGCATATCTGGAAAGTCTTCTCTCAACATCTGACTCCAGTTATACACAGTCGATCTTTTTATTGGACGATATTAATACCGTTTTGGCAGCTGGAAAAACTGCAAGGTTACATAAAATCGATTTTTACTTTCAAAAGCTGAACCTGTCCGAACCTGGATTGGCAAACATGGACATATATAACAAATCATTCATTGTTATGCATATTCCATCTGATCGGTACAATCTGAAATATGTTTCCATAACTTCTCAAGATGAAATTTATCATCTTCCTATCACACTCAATAAAACTACTGCAATTTTACTGGTAATTTGTTTTACACTTGGCCTTATAATTGCTTTCATTATAACAAGGAACGGTGTCCGTCAGCTTACAAATATTATTGAGATATTTGAGCTTGCTGAACGCAGTGAACCCCTGCCTGAAATAACAAAAAAAACAGGCGCATTCGAATATATTCAGCAAAAAATCATCCGCACATTTTTGGAGACCAGCTATTTACGAGTTCAGTTATCAGCTAAAAAATATAAAACCAAATCATTAGAACTTACAGCATTGCAAGCACAAATCAACCCCCATTTTCTGTTTAATACCCTCAAAACAATTTTTTGGAAGACACTTGCCCTCACATCCGGCCAAAATGAAGCGAGCCTGATGATTGAACAGTTGTCTGAGATCCTTCAGTACTCTATATCTCCCTCAAATCAGATGGTCTCGATCAAGCATGAAATTGAGAACACAAATAATTATATACAAATTCAGAAGGTGCGTTTTCAAAATCGGTTTGAGATTTTATGGGAATATGAGGATGATGTTTTGGATTTCCTAACCATTAAGCTACTATTCCAGCCCTTTATCGAAAATTCAATCTATCACGGTTTCAGAGATGAAAACATTAAGTGTTATATTAAAATTAAATTACGTGTGAGGGACGGCCGTCTTCATATCTCTATTATTGACAACGGGAATGGGATATCAAAAGAAGAACTGAGACGAATTTACGATAAGTTGGAAAATGATATTACCGATGAAGAAATGTACTCACACATTGGTCTTTATAATACCAACAAGCGGCTACAATTAATCTTTGGCGAGGATACTGGTATCAGAATTTACAGCAAGGTAAATTTGGGGACTGTAATCAAGTTTTCTATTCCGCATCTTGATCAACGAGAAGAATAATAACCTATCCAATCTAAAAATTATGGCAGAGAGATGATCACCCCCCTGCCATTATTTTCATCAAATAAATCAGTCAAGACTTAAGCCATCCAAGGTACCGCAGTTTCCGTTTCCTGAGCCAGTAGTTCAAGCTGACCTACAACATCCGGAGGCAGTAACAGGCCGTTTTCTTCTGCATTCTTTGCCTTTTCCCACTCAATTTCACCCGGACAATATATACGGGTTTTATCCGCTGCTTTGGGTGCATTATGCAGATAGTTTGCAGCATACTCAACTCTTTCGCCAAAAATAGCCTGAGCCATAAATTTGGACGGGTCGATTACAATAAATGCATGGGATGCATTGTTTTTATCAGCCAGCTTGTGCCACCAACTCGGCACCTCATCCATAATAGCACCACCGGAAACAATAGAAGTCAGCATCTCCACCAAAAGAGCAAGCCCATATCCTTTGTGCCCGCTCATAGGCTGTAAAGAGCCTCCATCAAGAAACTTACCAGGATCGGTAGTAGGAATACCATCCTCATCCGCAACCCATGTATCGGGAATAGCCTTATTGTCCTTTTCCGCCTGAATCACCTTTAATGCGGCAACTGAACTCATAGCGATATCAAGAAATATACTGCGTTCTTCAAATGGGACTGCATATGCAAATGGATTGTTTCCGATTATATATCCTTTTCCCCCTGGAACATTCATATTGGGATCTGCATTACTCATAGCCAGTCCAATCATGTTTTGCTTTGCAGCCATATTTGCATAGTAACCCGCCGCTCCGAAATGACAACTGTTTTTAACCGCAATATAGCAGATTCCTGCATATTTAGCTTTCTCAATCGCCATCTCCATCGCAAGGTATGACGGCACCATACCAACGGCTGCCTGTCCATCAATAAGCGCTATTGCAGGCAAATCCAATAAAACTCTGGGCTGAGCATTTATGTCTATCCCCCCGGCCTGCATTTTTTTAAAGTAATTGTAAAGGTTCTTGGTGCCATGTGAATGTGTTCCATATGTGTCGGTTTCCACCAACACCTCTGCCGTGATCAAGGCAAACTTTTTACTCATTCCAGCTTTAATGAGAGCATTTTTACAAAATGATTTAAGATTATTAATATCAACTATTTTTCCTGTATTCATATAATAGCAGTAAAACCGCTTAACTGTTTTACCATACTCCTCTCATAGCATTTTTTCAAAACCTTTAGCCTGTTTATAACCTGATTAACGCTGAATCCTTCCGGTACCGCCAGCACTTATCATATGCTCAATTTCATCTGCCGTCGTCAAGTTGAAATCCATCTCAATGGTTTGCTTTAAGCAGGATGCAGCAGCAGCATACTCAATTATTTTTTGAGGTTCAAACCCATTTACCATTCCATACAAAAGACCTGCCGCAAAAGAATCACCACCACCGACACGATCAACGAGGTGGATGTGGTATGTCTGCGACAAATAAGCTTTGCCGTTAGTATAAAGCATTGCCGCCCAATCGTTGTCCGAAGCACTGATGCTGGAACGAAGTGTAGTACCGACTACCTTTATTCCATATGTTTCACAGAGTTTCTTAGCTACTTCAATATAACTGTCGTAATTGAGTTTACCTGCTGTAACATCAGTATCTCGGGCCTTGATGCCTAATACATTCTCAACATCCTCTTCATTCGCTATTAAAACATCAATGTAACTGAGCAGCTTTTCCATAGTAGCTTTGGCTTGTTCCCGCGTCCATAAATTCTTCCGATAATTGAGATCACAGCTCACAGTAACGCCCTGTCGTTTTGCCTCTTTACATGCATCTTCGCAAATCAGCGGCAGTTCTCCTCCTAATGCCGGAGTTATACCTGTAATATGGAAGTATTCAGCACCCTTAAGAATGGTCTCCCAATCGAAGTCTTCCCGCTTCGCTGTCGCGATGGAGGTATATTTCCGGTCATAAATTACCTTGGATGGGCGTTGGGAAGCCCCTTTTTCAAGATAAAAAATGCCCAGTCTTTCTCCGCCGTATACAACATGATCGGTCTTGACCCCAAACTTTTTCAGCATCGCCTCTCCCGCAACTGCAATGTCATTGCGGGGCAGCTTTGTGACAAATTGGGTTTCTATTCCCATTACACTAAGTGATACGCACACATTTGCTTCCGCACCAGTATAGTTTATCTCAAATTGATTCGCTTGTATAAACTTAAGATATCCTGTGGGATTTAATCGTAGCAAAAAATCTCCGAATCCAACAACCTTTTTCATAGAAATACGCTCCTCTCGAATCATTTACTTCTCCTGACAACATGTACTGCAAAACCCATGATTTCTTCTTCAAAATAAAAAGATATAATCTTTCCGTTTTGGTCCAACCGAATAGTATCTTCACGGATTTTTACACCGTTTTGAACAAAAAAAGCTTTAGCCCTTAATGTGGAATTTGTTAAGAAACCAATATGGCCTCTTTCCCCATAATATTTACTCTTCATGCACTCGACTGCAGTTCCGGCAAAGATAGAACTGCTTCCAACTTTAACGGGCAAACGGAACAAATCGCAAAAAGAATCCGCAGTTTTCAGTGCTTCATCTTCATTAGCATGATTGATGCCGATGTGTGCCAGTTCAAAACCGAGTGAAATATCCATTGCCTTTTTACAATTTTTGCTGATCTTATCCCAGTTTTCTGCCTCAATATCACTTTTAGGTGCCATAAAACTGCCGCCACACGCTGCAACAGCGTCACATGAGAGATAGGTGGCAAGATTTGCATATGTAATTCCACCGGTCGGAATAAACTTAATGTTTGGGTATGGTCCGCTCAGAAGTTCGATTGCCTTGATCCCTCCCTGCTGTTCAGCAGGAAAGAATTTAAAAATTGAGAGTCCTGTTTCTATACCTCCTTCAATTTCGCTGGTTGTCGTGCATCCAGGGAAAATTGGTATCTGCTTTTGTTTGCAGTAGCTGCTCACTGCAGGGTTGTGCCCGGGTGAGACAATAAAGTCTGCGCCCGCCTTCAACGCCTCATCTACCTGTTCCCTCCGAAGCACAGTTCCAGCGCCTACCAACATTTCAGGGAATTTCTTTTTAATTGCGATGATTGAGTCCAGTGCTGCGTTAGTTCGCAATGTAACCTCAATCAACGGCAACCCTCCTTCAATGAGTGCTGTCGCCAGTGGTACCGCATGTCGCACTTCTGTAATAGCAATAACCGGTATGACACCATAAGCTTCCACTAATTTTGCTGCATCCATAATACAACCTCCTCTATTTTTTTGTTTGTGCCTTAAAATAACTGACTAGATAATAGATCATCCACCAATTACAGTATTGACGAAAGCTAAATCATCAAAATTTTATGTTAAATTTTGTACTTTTCCACCACATCAGGGTTTAGCTCCACACCAATGCCTGGCGTTTCAGGCGCATGCAGTAATCCGTCTTTCATTACAATTGGGTTGACACACAACTCGTCACGCAGGGGATTTTCATCTAACGTATACTCAAATATGGGAGTATTGGTGTTTGATAGTGCAATTTGCAGATTTGCAGCAAGAGCAACCATTGAAGATGAAAAATGAGGAATTACTTGCTTGTTCCAGGTTGATGCAATACCGCTTAACCGTTTACATTCACTAATGCCACCGGTCCAAATCGTATCCAACTGCAAGATATCCACAGCATGGCGCGAAATGAGCTCCCTCTGGCCAAATCTGCTCACCTCAGATTCATAGCCCGCAATAGGAATGTCCAACGCATCGGCCAGACGTATACTATCTTCAATATGGTCACATGACATCGGCTCCTCATAAAAATAAATATTAAGCTTTTCACAGAACCGGCCCATCTTCAGCGCCGAGGGGAAATCGTACACACTGTTGGCGTCTACGGCAACCTGCATTTCATCGCCGACTGCTGTTTTTATCGCCTCAATGCGTTGCATATCCTCTTTTAGTGTAGCACCTGCAATCTTCATTTTCATTACTGTAAAGCCGCTTTCTTTATATCTTCTTGCCTCCTCTACCAGCTCTTCAACACCCTTGCCAGGCATATAATACCCTGCGCTAGCATATGGGCGTACTGAAGCTTTAGCGCCGCCCAGCAGTTTATATACTGGTTGACCGAGCAGTTTGCCGAAAATATCCCAAAGTGCTATATCAATTGCGCTGATAGCACATATCATAACGCCTCGTCTTCCGTACCTGAAAGTATGGCGATACATCAAATCCCAAATTTCTTCTATCATAGTGGGATCTCTTCCAATAAGCAGCGGACGCAGTATCTCGTCTACCGCCGTGGCCACAAGGCTCAACGCACCTAATGCAAATCCCTCGCCAATGCCTGAGATTCCAGCATCAGTATTAACTTGAACCAGAAGAACATCTCGTGTTGGAATATTAGCAAGCCCATCGCGTAGATTTCTCGTTGGCTCAAACTGTAGTTTGATTGTTTTTATCTCTGTTATTTTCATTTGACACCCCGTTTTCATAATAGCAACCTATAAATATCTTACTGGAAACAAATTCGCATATTCTGATAACACACTGCTGATTTTACTGAGTTGTTCAGCATAGCCAACGACTTTTTCCGCTGTCACACTAAATATCGAGCCCGAAATACTGACACACCCCACTGGTTGTCCTTGTGCATTTCGTATTGCTGTGGCAATACACTTCACACCAAACGACTCCTCCTCATTGTCAACTGCATATCCACGATTTCTAGTCTCCTCAAGTTCCTGCATAAGTGATTGATATTCTGTAATTGTATTTGGCGTCGAGGATGTAAGCCCCCAGGTTTGAACAATTTTTTTTACCTGCTCCTCTGTCATATAACTCATCATAGCTTTACCCGAACCAGTGCAGTGCATTGGAAGCACCTTACCGGACACTGAATACTTTATATGTTGTCTTCCCAGAAGACTGCTTTCCAAAAAGAGCAGTCTGCCATTACGGTGTGTGGTAAGATAAACATTCTGTTCAATTGTTGAGTTCAGTTCTTCCAATAATGGCATTGCGTATTGTATGATGGGCAAAGATGATCGAACATAGAAACTCTTTTCCAGAAATTTAAGGCCCAACCTGTAATTCTGTGTATTATTAACTCGCTCAATATATCCCTCCTCCTCAAGTGTACGTAGAATACCAAAAATTGTGCTTTTCGGATAACCAGATTCATTACTGAGCTGGGCAAGACTCCATTCGGATTGTGAGTTGTCAAACAAATTGATAATATGCATAGCCTTTATGATCACGTTGATCCTGCTGGGACTATTCAAACTATTCCCCTCATTCTTCTCAATTTCGTTCACTTCATTTTCACCTTTCGTATTTAATATCGTTCGGCATTATCGAATTGTAATCTTCATTATCGAATAACGGTTTCATTATAATCGATAAGATGATAAAAGTCAATAAGCTAACACAATCGATTCTTTGATCTTTGATCTCTGATTGATTCGTAATCTTTGTTGAAACTTTGTTGAGCAGTTTGTAAACTTGGCTTGAAATATTCACCATTTGTTTCACAAGTTTTACAATAACTTATCAAGTGTTTAACATATATTGTTTCATTTGCCTTGGTTTGTTATGATAATATCAAGGTGATTTACATAATGAAGAAACTCGTATCAATTGTACTGACAGTTTTTGTATTGTTCGTCGTCATGACGCTTTCGTCAATGACAACGGTATTTGGCACTGAACAAACCAAAACCGGCATCCATACTGAAGCCTCAGGCATTAAGGAAGCCACAGGCATAATCACGGAAACCGTCTGTGAAACCCTTGACGCGCAGGCCTTTGATTCTCTGCGCCTTTATTATAATGATAAAACTCTGTCAGATGAAGACTTGTTTTACAGATATGTAAATTTGAAAAAAAGTTATATCACAGCACTGGACAATTTATATAGTGCCAACACTCTTTCCATTGACAGCAGCCAAGCGGAAACAGCAATACATATTTTTTACGAAGGTCAGGAAACCCTGTTTGGGTTGGACAGCAGTGTATACCTCTATAACATTGCAATATATAACGGTCTTGAGAAAAGTGAACAGACCTGTTTGAGTCTGCTAATTCCCGTTCGATCCACAAACTCTGTGCTGACAGTCAACCTAATAATTCCACTGGAACAGCTTGGCGAACAGGCAGCCAATAATGTGGCGGCAATTCTGTCAGACATTGTCTGTGAAGGACTTGCACCACAGCAGGAAGCGCCTTCAGTTCTCAGAAACACCGATATCATCGAAAAAGTAAAAGCGGGCGTTTATCCTGCAACCTACCAGGAGTCTCCGGTCTATACAGTTGTTGAAGATAGTCTAGCCGGCTACAGTGTCTCATTGCCGGATTCTTATGTTCCGTTTACGAACAACAGGCTTGGCGGTATTCTTACATATGCAAGCTATAAAATCGATCCGAACAAGATTCTTTCCATCACCTCTCAGCCGCTGAACAACCGCCAGGAAGCCGCATCAGCTATCATCGAGCGCTTCATGACGACTATCCCGGATCCTGTGGATCTTCTGGAAAGCGGAGATGTCATCTATGGCAGTAACTGCTTCAGCTACGTTCTATATTCAAAAGTAGAAAACGATGTGGAAACCTGGTATTATGACTAC
>JAEYON010000007.1 GCA_023411645.1 Bacillota bacterium
ACGTTGGGTCATAACGCGACGGATCGCCGATTGTGTAGTAGTGGACGACGCGGCTTCTGCATGGCGTCTTTTCTGCCGACAAATCAACAAAGTTTTGCCAGATATCTTCTCCACAGGTGACACTACCATCCTCTATAACGACATAGCAGTCACGCTTTGCATCCTCTAAAGAATAATTATCAGCGACATCCTTTAGGTCCTTCCATTCATTAGGCGCTTTTGCTTTGCCGCAGCCAGACATATAAAGAACAAGTATCGTTGCCGCAAAACAAACACAAAGGATTCTTTTCATTCCGACGCCCCCTCCATACACTAAGAAGCATTTGTCAAAAGCACATACCCAACCGCAATGGCAAACACTGTGAAGCTTATAATCGAAATGATTGACAGCTTCTTATAAGACAGAATGTGATCGATGCGCACCCGAATTTTTGCTCCGCCGAATGCCGAAGCAAAAACATTTCTGCCTTCGGCACAATCAACAAGTGCTGTTGCATATGATTTTTTCTCTTCTTCACCACAGTCCGCCAATACTCGCTCATCACAGGCAAGCTCGGTTTCCTCTAAAAACTTCTTAAGGAATAACCAAACAAACGGATTGAACCAATGGACAGCAGCCGAAATAACAGCAATAATACGCCATAAATTGTCCCTACGATGAATGTGAGCCGATTCATGTCCCAGAATGTAGTGCAGATCTCGCAGCTCATATCCTCTTGGAACAAAGACCTTCGGACGAAAAACACCATATATTGCAGGTGATGTTATTCTGTCTGAGGCATAAATATTATCTCGTAAAAGGCTGGCATCTTTTAACTCAGATTTTAATAAAACATATAGTATTACTGAAGCAATCAAAAGAATAGCAGTAACAATAATCCAGACGGTAGAGGCAATACTGAATAAACTATCAAGCAGATTTGCTTTATACGTAATCGGATAGTAATTACCTGCAGCCATAATATGGTTTGTAAATGTAAAATCTAAGGTGCCATCATATACGACTACAGTCTTTGTAGTAAACTTTGAAATCAGTGTCATCAAGCTGTATTTGCTTGACATTCCGACAGGAATCCACATTCTAAGAAAAGGAATTGCCCACAATATATGAGCCAGGCGTCGCGGAAGCTTTTTAATCTTCCCTAAAATTAAAATGATGATACCAACAATAGATGCAGATATGCTCATATTAAAAAGCCAATAAAATGCTTCGGAAAGCAATACTGTCACCTCTTTTCAATCATCTTACGCAACTCATCCAGATCAGCGGATGAGAGTTTTTCATCCTCGAGTAAAGCAGAGAAAAGTGCCTTTTGGGAACCACCGAAAAGCTTATCGACAAGGCTTTGGGCTTCGGTCTTGCAGACCTCCTCACGGGAAATCAGTGAGGAACAGATAAATCCCGGTTCTTCTCTTTTTATGTATCCCTTGCTTTCAAGCTTTTTAATAACTGTGTATGTGGTGTTTTTGTTCCAACCGATTTGATCCAAAGCAATCAGACTTATCTGCTTGGCACTGATTGGGCCATTTTCCCAAATGATTTCCATAACTTTAAATTCACTGTCAAACAGTTTTTGCATTCCAACCTGTACCTCCACAAGACTATTCCTATAGTCTATACTATCTCAATAGTCTGGCGTTGTCAATAATGATTACGGAAATATCCGATAAAATCACAAAAAGCAGTGGATCAGTTCAAATGCATAATCCAACTGCTTTTGATTACTTAGAAATTGTCCCGTTATACATCATATTTAATAGTGCTTATACCTATTCTTTTAAACTTATGAGCCTGTTGATTTATACCTTCTCAGACCGAACTTGAAGAAACAATGACATGGTATCATAAAAGCAAATCCAACCAGCGGCAGGAAAATCAGTGCAATGTTATCTGACCTTCCTATAAGGTAAAGTAAGGGATAATATTGAAATAATGCAATTGGAATTACATAGGTAAAGAATTTCAAAATCCCTTCGCCGTATATGGAAAGTGGATACTTTCCAAATTCACGACTGCCATCTGTAAAGATATTCATGAATTCCAGGCCTTCGATTGTAAAAAAACTAATACCGGCATAAACCAAAAACAACGCCGAAAAAACAGCCATTCCACCGATAAGCATTAGAATGACAGTTGCAACCTTATCAAATGTCCAGATAATTTCGCTTGCCGGAATGGCATAAGCAAGCATCAATATTGACTGAATCAATCTGCCGACACGGGAAAAATCAATGTTTGATGTCAGCACTTGAAATATCTCGTTACGGGGCCTTACCAAAATTCTATCCAGGTTTCCGCTTTGAATCAGTCTGGGGAATACATCAAATCCTCTGACAAAACACTCTGTGATAGAAAATGCCATTAGCACAACGGAAAAGCAAATCAATATTTCAGAGAATTCAAAGCCATTTACAGAGCTAAAGCGAAAAAACATAAAATACACTCCGAGGAAAGCAGTGAATGAGACCAGGAATTGTCCAAGCGCGGTCATGATGAACGATGCCTTATACTGCATCTGAGATTTTAAAAGCATACCTACATATTTAAAATACAGCTTCATCTCTCAACCTCCTTGCACAATTACTTTTTTCAATGCTCGTCTCATAAGTATGCGGCCAATAGCCAACAGTACCACAAGCCAGATGAGCTGAAACACAATACTCTGAACAGCTTCAGCACCACTTATATGACCTGTGTAGATCAGAAAAGGAGTATTCTGCATGGAAGCAAACGGCAACGCGTACATGATTGGCTGTAAAGCCTCCGGGAAGAACGGAATGGGAATGATTGCTCCTGCAAAAAATTCTGTAACGGATGTTGCAAGTATTCTTATTCCAATCGAAGATATAGTATAGAAAGCTGAAATATATATCAGCATTGAAAACGATATCATAACTAAAAATCCAAGAATAACCGAAGTAAAGAACAATATCCAGGATAACCAATCAGGAGGTAGCGATATATTGAAAGGTGCAGGTAGAAAAGCTGCAAACACCAAAATCGGGGCACAACGAAGCACAGTTCTGGAAAGTCTAATAGCCATGTTTTTTGTGAACCACATGAAGTATATATTACAGGGACGGCACAATTCATAGGCGATGTTACCAGATGTGATGCTATCAAATATTTCGCCATCGAAAAACCACGCCATAAACATTGCAAGAAAGGCTTGCTGCATCCATATATAGCTGGACAGCTCAGAAAACATCATAGGAAAACTATTTTCACCGCTCTGATAAAATGCCCAAAACATAAGAATTGTCATGCCGCCCCAGGCAAATTGAGTAGCAATGCCAGCCCAGGCGGCTGCTCGATATTGAAGCCCCGCAATGAATCTGATTCTAAAAAATGATAAGTACATTTTCATATCTCAAATTCCTTATACAGAGAAACAACCATTTCGTCAACGGTTTCTCCTGATATGTATATATCTTTTACCTCTGTCTTTGATGAGATATAGGAAATAGCTTGTGATACTGTTAAAAACGCCGTATTTATAACAATTTCGGCATGACCTCCCATATCATTGGTAACAGTCATGTGTTCGGAAACAGGAAGATTTTCACCGATATAATCCACTGTCAGAATTTTGTGGGTAGAGTTGCGCGTTCTTAACTCAGACAAAGAACCATCGAGCAAAATCCGTCCTTTACCAATCAGCAGAATTCTCTCTGTTAGAGCTTCAATGTCCTGCATATCGTGAGTGGTTAAAATTACCGTTGTTTTGTTTTCTCGGTTTATGGCTTTGATGAAATCTCTGACAGCAATTTTTGAGACAGCATCCAGACCGATTGTAGGCTCGTCCAGAAAAAGAATCTTCGGTCGATGCAGCAATGATGCTGCAATTTCACATCTCATTCTCTGCCCAAGCGAGAGCTGCCTGGCAGGGGTCCTTACAATCTCGCTTATATTCAAAAGCTCAATTAACTGTGATAATGTCTTTCTGTACGCAGCATCTGTGACTTTATAGATATCTCGAATCAACTCAAAGCTGTCGATAACAGGCACATCCCACCAGAGCTGCGATCGCTGGCCGAAAACTACACCGATATCCTTCACATGAGAAATTCTATCCTTCCAAGGAGTGCGCCCGTTTATAATACATTCACCGCTATCAGGAGTCAGAATACCACTCATGATTTTGATTGTGCTGCTTTTACCGGCTCCATTTGGACCGATATAGCCGACCATCTCACCATCGCCTATCATAAACGATACATTTTGCAACGCATGTATATAAGTGTACTCTTTGTGAAACAAAGCCTTGACCGCTTCTGAAAAACCAGCGTTACGCTTTGCGACTTTAAAGGTTTTGTTTACATTCTTCAATTCAATCATCTCTCATGCCTCTCCTGCTTCGAAGCCGAATGATCCATTACGGACACACTGTGAGTGTTTGAACCCGCCACCGTGAAATTATTTTTTTGAGAATAAGGAATCTGAATAGTCATGAGATTTGTAAACATATCCATTTGTGGAATGGCAAGTCCCTGCTCTAGTGTAACATGGTATATTTAAAAAGCAAATAGGAAAAAGAAAATACAACCCGGAAAAATAAAAAAGGCCCTGTGACAAATCGAGTTGACTCATCACAAGGTCTTAATCTTCATTTATTCATTTCGTCTCAGGGCAAATCATTTTGCCCTTTTCAGGGAAAGTGGGTTTGCCCTAAAGCATGGAGATATGATCTTGCGCGGGATTGCCGTCATTCCTCATAGTGAGTGGCTTTCAGGGATCCAAACCAGCATTTCTCCGCTATCACGATTTCCCCAAAATGCATAAGGTATAGCGCGAAGAACAACTTTTTCATATTCCTGCGCATTCTCACCGTAGAGCTCGTCTTCCGTCCAGGGTTTACAGCGTTTACCGGAAGCGGTAATCATAAGACCGCCGGGAATATCGCTTTCAACGTCAACAAGCTGAACATTTGTATCGGCGGATAGGGCCGACAGATTGGCGCCGTTGTCCGCTTGCTCCAGGCAGTACACCATGGGGCCTCTTTGAATGCAAACCTTCCCGGCATTTGCCCGAACCTCCGGATTAGCTCGGATAAAACGCGACGGAGCATCAAAGCGGATCATCACGGATTTTTCGGCCTCCAGGTCAAACACAGCATAGCCGTTTTCTGTCTGATATGGTACACTCACTGTAAAATTCTTCGCATAATCCGGAATACGCACCGCCATTTTTGTAGCTTTGTCTCCGATGATCTCCATTGTATTCTCCATGGGGAATTTTGTTTTCAGAGTTATATTTGCCCCGCTCTTTGTTTTCACGGTACTTCCAATAAATAGATTCAAATAAAGGCGGTTTTGATCCTGTGCCCAGATGTATTGCCCTAGTGAGGCAAAAGTACGGGCAATATTGGGCGGACAGCAGGCGCAGCTGAACCATGGCTGACGCACGGGTTTCACATGCTCCTTTGAGGTATTGGGCATACATGCCTCCGGCCACACTTCCAGCGGATTCACATAGAAAAAGCGCTTGCCATCCAGTGATACACTGCCCAGTACAGTATTATAGAGTGCCCGCTCAACAGTATCAAAATATTTCGCGTTTCTGGTAATATGATTCATTCTCAATCCAAACAGCATCAACCCCACAGAAGCACAGCTCTCCGCATAGGCAACCTCGTTTGAAAGGTCGTAATCGGTAGTAAACCGCTCCAAAATTCCAGAAGAACCGATACCGCCGGTTATGTACATCTGCTTCTTTGTTATATTATTCCACAAGGTCTTACAGGCCTCCAAGAGACTTTCGTCCCCTATTTCTCCGGCCAGATCTGCCATGGCACTGTAAAGATAGGTTGCTCGCACAGCATGTCCGGCGGCCTTTTTCTGTTCCCGAACCGGTTGATGAGCCTGATAATAGGAAATATCAAAATCCTTGTTCATATAGCTCATGATCTGCATATAGTCCGGTTTGTTACTTTCCCTCCAGAAATAGTCTTTGTCCACTCCGCGAATATCGACAAAATATGAGGCCATATCCAAATATTTTCGTTCGCCGGTTGTTTTGTACATTTTAAACAGAGCCAGCTCTACTTCTTCATGGCCGGGATAGGCATGTATTTTCCCCTCTTCGGGGCCGAAGGTGTCGCAGATCAAATCAGCAAAATGCATCATGGCGTCCAGCAGCTTACGCTTACCCGTCGCTTCATAATAAGCCACAGCGGCTTCCATCATATGCCCGGCACAATAGAGCTCATGTCCTTCACGCAGATTGCGCCAACGCTGATGAGGCGCCTTGAGGGTAAAGAAGTTATTGAGATATCCGTCAGGCTGTTGAGCGGCGCATACCAGATCGATGGCTTCATCAGCCAGTTTTTCAAGCTTCGGGTCTGAACGGGAACTTAAAACATACGCCACTGCCTCCAGCCATTTTGCTAAATCGGAATCTTGAAAAACGAGACCATAAAATTCGCCCTCCGCCTGTCCGGCAGTAATGCGATAATTCTCGATGCAATGACTGGGCTCCGCATCCGGTATACGGTCATTCATGGCATCCCATTGATAGGGAATGATTTCTTTGTGCACTAAGTCAAGGTATT
>JAEYON010000038.1 GCA_023411645.1 Bacillota bacterium
CTGTGATCTTTCTTAGAAGGTGTGTACTACCTGCACTGATATAATCGATTTTTGCGAGATAAATTGGAGTCTCGCCGCCGGACATATGCTTATCCAGACTGCTAAGTTGTATATCTACCATCTGCTCATAGCTTGAGGGACTTGCGCACAGGTATATTTCCTGTCTGAGGGGCAGCTCAACCTGATCGGTTATATCACCCATGCCGAGGCTGAGAGTTGCATTCCCCTTTCCGAAGGGAACCTGCATGTCTGATATTGCAGCGGTCATCAAAGGATATTGGAGGACATTGATGTCGCTGACTGAGTTTTTATCCTCATTATATTCAAGCTTGATGGTATCACTGTCACCGCTTTTGATATATTCTGACCTGAATGAATATGTAAATGATACCGTCGGTAAGCCTGCTCCCTTTACAACAACAAATTTTGCATGGAACTCCTGATTTGCCATGGCAACGGCAGGCAATACCAGATAGATGTGCAGCCCTCTGGCTGAATAAAGCGTCTGGACATTGTTTTTTCCAGACTCCCCAAAGAGAGTATCGATATCCGGCTCAGAAGTATCAAGGTAAATCCTGAAGCCTTCTTCTATTTTATTATACTGCTGACTTTCGCTATCAGCAGCGCCAATACTGTTTACCGGCTCCCTCATATGTTCATCATACTCGAGGCAAAGGAAGGCCTGTTCATGCCCTTTAAGATTCTCAAAGCCATCGATCATCTGAAGCTTCCTGATGATAGGTGAAGTTATTGTTATCTCCCTACCCAAATAATCAAGTGCAAGGCCTGTTTCTATTGACAGGGAGGTATCATCATTGCGGTAAACACCCAGTCCGCAAACAACTCCCGCCCCCAGCACACAGCGGTTAAGCAGACGCCTCTTATCATTAAAATACTTCTGCTCCGTCTCAAAGTCTCTTGCCGTCAGCATTTTGCCATGATAATACCGGTTACGCTCCAATGGAAAAAGGTTCTTATTCTTCATTATTGTCTCCTCCTATTAAGGTATCGTAAGATATTGACTTATTCTCATCCACACTTCCATAGTCATACTCACTAACCATGGAATTTACCCCCAGATACGTATGCCTGCCGAGGATGGTACTCTGCTTCAGACGGATTATTTCCGCTTCGGTATGCGCCGGAATATTGCTTCTAATCTTTCTGAGAAAGCTATTGACATTCCTCACTTTATTAAAAGCATCCTCAGGAAGTAAAATAAAAAATTTATAGGGATTTGTTCCAAACAGCTCTTTAAATATCTCCCGGTCCCTGCCCTCATACAGCATCTGTTTATAATTAAAATACTCAATGATTTTGGGGCGCACCCCAAGCTCACGCTCAATAAAGCTTTCAAGACCCGGTTTCGTTCCAATGGCAGAATACTCAGGCATGATGGTCGAAATACGCTCCCTTAGCTCATCATCCCCCAGCCCAAGCGCATCCTGAATACAAACCCATTTTGCCAGATACCGGAGCATCTCCCCTCGGGCAGTAGTATAGTCGAGCTCTTCACTGATCCTGTTTACGCTTTCTTCTATATCAAAGAAAATACTGTCGAATATTTCCATAAATCTCTGGAAGAAATCATGCTCTTTATTTCCGTCCCGATATATCTCAGGAAGGTACTGAATAATCTTTTCATCTGCCATCAGCAGCTTGATCTTTCGCAGGCAGAAGTCTTCGGGCTGCGGCACCAGAAACTCCAGCTTCAGCCACAGGTAACGGCCTCTTACTCTTAATAGCCCGTCAGTTGATCCTGTAAAGACAGGTCTGAAAATGCCTGAAACCTCAGACAGTCGTTCAGACGGCACTTTTTGAGTATCGCGAATAGCATCATCAAGATTTACCAGTCTGTCTGCCAGCAAAACCTCCATTGTGTCCGAAGCAAAGCAAGAAATCTTTATTACTGAATTATTCGGGATATCTGCATCTATCCGTAAGCTGTCCCACTGGAAATCCTGTTCTGTACTGTCAATAGATCCGGTGATGATGACTCCGGCTGCCAGCATGCCATATTCGGTCTCCTGCCTGTCTGAAAACACAAGCTGGTTATCCATCGGGCGGAAGTTTACCAGCAGGCTGCGCTTCCATTCCCTGGTGCGATTAAGCGTTATATACATTCTGTCCTTTCCCATATCTGATGCTCACCTCACACTTGGTATTGTGTTAAACCAGATTTCGAATCTGCAGGTCTCCTAAATATGGAAGTCCATGGGGCGGTATGATAATATTACCGTACTTATCCCTGTAACTTTCACTGTTCCTGACACCGAGGGTCACCTTTTTCACATGAGCAACTCCCGGCACCTCTCCTATTTTCATCATTAAAATATTTTCACGTACCGGCTGTCCGAACTCAGGCTTTTTCTTTCGCGTTCCTTTCTGGAGCTCATTGAAATGAGCTTCAATTGCCGCTCTGATTAATCTGTTGATATTATCTTCGTTGTTATCGTCCAGGATCACTTCGGTATAAACGGATATTTTTATATAGACCGGCTCTATGACCCGTACATTGGTAGTAATTAACCGGTAATCCTCCAGGTGGTTGCGAACAGCATCCATAAATCTCTGATCCGGCTTTGAAAACGGTTCTTCACTGTAGGGAAGCACAACAACCGAAACAGTGGCTGCCGTTTGATTTCCTCCTGCAGTCCTGCTGTCAGGCGCATAAAAGGGAAGGGCATGCGCACCCATGACCCTGAGTCCTGGCGTTGAAGCTGCCAGCATCTCATAATCCTGAGCTGTCACAGCTCTTTTACACTGTTTCATTGTGGCTCTGAACCTATCAAGGGCATCCCTGACATCCTCCGCATCGCTTCCGCCGGTGGCTGAATTTAGCTTGATGGGCTTAACACATAGATTCTTATACTCCAGAGCCTCAAATTCCTGCTGCGCGGCATTTCCTCCGCTGCCCATGGTTGTGACGCAACCCGCGATCATAATATTGTTTTCGCCCGGCAGCGGCACCGCTCCATGCTCATTATCCCCGAACACAAGCTCTCCTGCGGCCTTGTCATATGAAAAGCATCGGTCATAAGGTCCGCTGCGCGAAAGCCTGGGGCTGAACTTCCAATCCAACCAGCGTTCAGGACCCTCCTGTGTTTCTTCATAAACCATCACGTACAGCTGCTGTGTTAGTATCGTATCCTTGTATTGAAAGGGGAACCTCTGGCATGGCAAGCCATTTGAACCTTTCAAGACCATTAAACCACCAAATTCAGGCTCATAACACAGAATTCTGATATTTTCATCTCCGTCCAGAGCCAGATCCTTCGGAAGATTCGTCAGAATAAACTTTTCTACTTCTCCTGTTTCAGCACTGACCTTTTTGGACGTAAAATCATTATGAATCCGCCACCCATAGTAATCGCGTACAAACACAATATGATCGCCTTCCAAAGCTAACCGGCTTCGAAGCTCTACAGCCGTTTTCTTTGTTTGCTTTGCCAATGTACGAGAAATTATCTCACAGTGAGTTTCAACCTGCCTTAGAACAATTGTGTCTGTATAAATATTTGCAAGCCGCGGGTTCTCTTCACAGCCTTTTTTGATAAGTCGGGCACGAAGCCAATAGCATTGCGGCAGACCGTCGTGTGGACTGGAACAATATGCTGCGCCGGTAATCCGCAAAATAACCTCTCCTGACTGGGAAAAGCCAAATGTCTTGTCATTTACCGTCTCAACGGGTATAAATTCCATGCCATTCACGCCTAATACCCCATACTCCCAGATAATCTCTTCGGGTATATATGAACTATCTTTAAAAGGGTTCCTTGGAACGGGATAGCTGTCGTCAAGCTGTAGATACATCCCAATCTCCATATCGGTCTCCAGCCTGTCCACGCCAATATAAAGGGCACTCTCTCCCTCCGCCTGCTTCTGTCCAAAAACATGGCAGTAGATTCCCGGCTCCATTATCATATCCCTGACATCCATAAATGCCGATCCGTCGCAAGCATAAATGCTTTCTATGTGAAAGCGATTAAGGTGCACACATTCCGGACATTCAAATACAATACCTCCCGTAGTCACAAAACGCAGTCCTCGAGGCAGGATCACCTCAGAAGATAAATCAGGAAATGCAACCCGTACATTCGATGCGACAGGCTCACGCGCAGTGATGCCAAGCAAGCCCAAAATACTCTCCAGACTCTTATCTGTAATTCTGTTTAAATGGTACTGCTGCATCTCTTTCAGCCAAGCAAAGAGCTCAAGCAATGTGATCCCCGGATCGTGTTCGTTTAAATCCGTCCACTCGGGACAGATCACCGGAATGCGGCGTCGTGCCATCTCCATAATATCCTGAAAGGTTTGATCATCATAGTTCGGTAGGGTAATCACTTCGTCTCATCACCACATTTCAAATTTATATTACCTTGTTTCAAAATGAAATTTTATAATATCTTCACGGTATGTTCACCGTTTGCAACCACTGCATACTTCAATCTGGAACGCACATCAAGAGGAACAATCTTCAGTACGTTGCCGTCATAATATCGGCCTTCAAGAATAACCTCCTGGATACCGGATATATTTTTTATTCTTTTGAGCAGGCTATAAAAATCCTGTATTGTCGGAAACTCTTCTATTTTCAGCCGTTGATCGCCGTCAATGCCCGGATCCAGATATTTGGATACAGCACCCAGTATTTGCATTTCTGTCTCTGCGGCAAATTCATAATCATCTACCGTAATAGATATGGTGGCACTGACCTTCATCACAATTGCCGGGACGACGGCAAACCTTCCGCCTTCCAAAAGCTCGCAGCTTATATGGTTAGAAAGATACTGTTCGATTTTCTTACACAGCCTTAAACTGTAGCTCCGGTTCTCAATATCAAATGGCATTAGCACCAGAGTAACGTAGCCCCAGGCTTGCTGACCAAGCCTGTTATAATTAGGAACGCATTTTACATCACGTATTTCTGAGAACTGTTCCAATACAATGCTCTCGAAATCCGATGCCGTAACTGCCCGTCCGCGATGGCGAAGCCTCTGAGGCCCTACTCTCTCCAGCGTCTTAATATCATGCTGATCACTTCCGCCACACGTCATTTCCAGATTAGTTACCCTGTCTACATAGGGAAGGCTGACAATTAGACCTTCAATACTGCCTTGCGCCAGGTTTCCCCTTTCCCCGCCGCCAAAGCTGTAGTTCACCATAATAGTGGCGTTATCCCCTGCTGAAGGCGCTTTCCCATGCTTCCCGTCGCCAAAGGCTATCTTTCCTTCATAGCTGTCCAGCTTGTATTTTCTGCTGCCACTGTCCGAATTCATGAAAGAATCGCAGCGTTCCCATTTAACCCAGAATTCACTGATCTGGCCTGAGTTGTTATATTGAATATCAATACTATGCGGCTTATTCTCAGATAAAAATGTCATCTCAGCTTTAGAAATGTCGCTCAGCTCATTGACCCATACTTGACAATCAAGCACCGGTCGGTTTGCAAGTATAATTTGCTTATTTGATTCAAACAAATCCGTGTAGAACATTTCCTTCAGGATGGTCTGTTTTTGAATGATTTCTACAACATTTGGGATTATTTTCCGTACAACAGGATAAGAGACCTCCGTCTGCGCAAATTTGAGATTCTTATCCACTATTCGGATCCAGTAAGCCTCTTGTCCAAAAATGGTGCTCTTTATAAAATCCTGCGGCGCATAGATGGATATAATCCCATCCTCCTCAAGGCTTTCCGTTCTATCAATTACCTTCAGCTCGTTCCATACTCCTTCGGCCTTCACATCTGCGCCAAGATATTCAAAGCTCAACAGCCGGCCGGCCTTACTCTGACCCTCTGTCCTGATATAGAGATTCACAGGATACCCTGCCGGCGGCAGATCGAATGCCAGATAAACAGAATGTACGTTTTCCTTCAGTGGCTGATACAGCATGATAGGAGCACCTGAGTCTTTCACACCATGAAACGCCTCTTCACAGTTATTTTGAGTATAGACCGCTTCAGCGTTCTTTAGGGCTCCCATGTAGTCAAAGTCCAATGAAATAGCTTCAACATAAGGGAGGCAAATCTGAGCATACGTGGAGAAAGCATTTTCCACCTCTACGACTCTGGCTCTGATCCAGTATCCTTCTATAGAATTTTGAAGGCTTTTTTCAATATCCCCAGGACATTGAAAGGATATCTGTTTTTTAAAGGTTCCTTCCTGACCATCGAAAGGATTATGATCTCCTTCCACCTTTAAATGGGTCCATCCGGTGCCATTCCAGTATTCCCACGATATTCTTGATACAAATATGCGATCGGGAACCAAAACAGGCAGCTCAGCCTTTTCAACTATATACTTTCTGTTGAAATTATACTGCGGCTGACCCGAAATATCTCCGATCTGTCTTACTACCGTCTTTAAGCTGAATTCAATATTTACACGGGCATCACACTTGGAAAATACCTCATCTGAAGAAATGTAAAGGCAGTCATAGGCCATGGGCTGCTTTCCAAAGCAATAGCCTCCATCCTCTGGATCAATACTGTTATCGTTAGCATAGATATTATCCGGGCTGATATGAACGCCTTGCTTCTCCTTGTGAAGGTATGCGCTGCCAATTAATATCCTGTTCATAACTATCTCGTCGGGTCTTCCGATTGATGTCATTTCGCAGCTAATCCACAGCTTCTCTTCGCGGTTGTCCGGGTTGCCCTCAAGCCTATGTGGCATCAAGGCAATGTCATTATCCTTTATCAGGTGCAGTCTTCCGTCCTTTGTGAAGACCTTTTTAAATGGAATTTGTCTGCTTCCATCATAATAGAACCATTGTGCAAAGCTGGGATCCGCAAACTGAGATATGTACTCCTCATTTAAATAGCCAAGCGAAGTATTCTCAAGTCTCAGTGTTATGTCTGCCGGATTTCGCAGCAATAAAGTATCACTGCTTGAAATAGCAAAAAAGTGGCGCTGCATATTTCTGTCCTCTGATGGATCAAAAAACCTTGCAGGTGACTGCTCTAAATCCAGTTTCTCAATAATGTCTTTTTTGGGATTGACGCTATAGATACCAATGAGCTTTGCTGGGGTTGCATAAAACTCTCCCGCCGTTTCAAAGATAACCCTTGAATCATCGTTCCCGGCCTGTTCCTGTGTGAGGTCGCAATACATTTGCGTACCGTTCTTTACAACGACCCTTTTATCATTACCTTCCGACAGCTCGAATATGGCCATACCTGTGGCAGGAGTCATGGATCTGGCCGAAACCTCCAGTATATTTAAAAACTCAATGTAATGCTTATAGGGTACTCTGTTCAACCGTTCGGTGGTCTCAGAGAACATTTGGGAGAACAGCATAGCCAGCGCAGCACCGCCATCCATCACACCCGGCTCGTAATTCCATTCCGGCGTGTATATACGGGCTTTTTGCTCGATGGCCTTCATTATATCTTCCGGTCTTCTTGCATCCATTGCTGGAATATTGCTCATGACCCTGCTCCCTCCAATATATAGAACGGATATACCATATTAAATAAGTTATTTGTCGTTCTTACTGTGTACTGTATATTAACAATAACAACACTCATGTCCCCGTCATCATTGTTTATCTCCACATTAACATCCCTGATTCGTGGCTCAAACTCCTCCAAAGCACTTAATATCTCTGACTCGAACGCTGATATGCTTTCGAGTCTGCTTACCGAAAATACAAAATTGTTGACAGTTGACCCAAACTCGGGAAGCATCACTCTCTCGCCGACACTGGTTTTTAATATTATTTCAATCGCTTCCTTAATGTCATCCTCATGCTCCACCATGGCAATTTTCCCTGTTTTGCTGTCTACAGATATCGGGAATTTAAAACCCCTGCCAAGAAAACTTTTGGAATTTGATTCCGCCATACCGTTACCCCCTGCGAATCAATATCATGGCCTAATTCAACTTCAGCATTGCACCCTTAACTACAGCCATACCCTTGCTTTCAACCGATATCTGGCCATCAGCGGCTATTGCCGCCTTAGCCTTGGCAGTCAGATTGATCTGAGCGCCCTCGATATCGACGGATTTTTTTCCTTCGATTTTCACGGCACCTGATACACCGTCAATGGTGATCTTTGCATTGTCCCCCACTTCAATTGTCAGCTTGTTCTTACATTTTATTTTAACTTCGCCGCCTTCTCCATCCAATGTGATGCTATTGCCATCGTCTTTTATTTCAATAAGCTTCTTTTCATCATCCAGGACAACTTGTCTGCCCTTTGGAGTTTTAACGGTGATCTTTTCTTTCTCCTTCGTGTCCAGCAATTCAATAGTGCTTTTATTTGGGGTCTTGATCTGATACGTCTCGTTTTTACCATCCTTCAGTTTTAGCGGCGGGGTAAGAATGCTCCCCCACAAGCTGCCAATAATAAACGGCCTTCTTACATCCCCATCCTCAAAAGCCAGCAGAACAGCATCACCAATATTGGGCATGAAATAGAAGCCGCATTCCTTGCCCCCGAATGGCGTCAACACATACGCCCAGTCCAGCTCGCTTGCTTCCTGATTTGCTGTAAAAAACTTACACTTAACCCTGCCCAGGTTCTCCGGATCGTTGATGTTGGTTACTGTAGCCAGAGTGATTCCTCTTCTGTCGCCATGTGACCGATCCTGCTCTTCAGTTATGTTATTGAACTGCTCAATGATTGACATATTATGAGCTCCCCCGCATTTTTCACATTATTTCTACTTCACTCCGGAACTTCTGCCCTCAAAAGCAGTAATATAACCCTGAGCATTAATGGTATGTGTTACATGTTCCAAAAAATAAACCCCATTCACACCTTTACCCATTCCCGAAATTTCTATCTTATCTCCCGCCTTGATTTCAGGAATACCTATGGTAGACCCCTTACATTTCACCAACTGGGCTGCACTTGCTTCCAGCCTGTGCTTCGCCAGTTCGGTAGCCTGAGCCTGATTAATTACATTGGGATCCTTCAATACGATTGTTTTACTCTTAACCAGCTTTGCCATATCTGAACCGGTTTCACCGCTACCACTGACGGAATTCGACTTCGCTGTAAATGTCTTGTGCTTGATCGGATCCGTACCGTAAACCTGCACGGTACCTATTTGTTTAGAAATATCAATCTCTACCCAAAAACTCAACAAGCTCTGTCCCCATTTAAGTTCGACCACTGTTTTTGATTTTGAAGACAGGTTCTCACAAAAATATAGCTTGTTATATATTACACAGAAGGAGTTGTTTGTCTTTCTGGCAAACCCAATCACATAGTTGTAGTCATCGATGTTATCCTTTATCTCAGGTGTTTCGTCATAAGCTCCTGACTCACCCGTATCAAAATCCGAATCAATTGAGGAGATAGTGGTAACATACGGTTTACACCTTTCTGTGAGTATTGCTTTTACAATGTCTTTAATATCCTGTTTGCCGTAGTTTTTCCAGGTCTTGTTATTCACCAGCGCTCCTTTGGCATCCAGACACTGGACAGTGATATACGGCCCGCTTTTTGCACTGAAATCAAAGGAGATCGCATTTATGTAGCCCATGAATAATCCCGTTGTTTTGTTGTAGCCCATCTTCACTTCGACTACCTTGCCTGGCTTGAACTTTGTATATATATCCTTTTCAAACTTTCCTTTCTGTGGATTAAAAACACCGGCAATAGTAAACTCACAGGAGCCCATGTCAAAACCAGCAGACATACGAACACTCAAATCAACAATTGGAAAATCCTCTTGCTTTATCTCACTGCCTCCCACCTTGATCGAATAGTTCGGCGTACTGAAACCTTTATGTGTTTTTTCCAGATCACTCAATTTTTTTGCCATGCAGGGTTCCCCTTGTACTTGTAAGTATAAAACTCATTTTAAATAATGGCAGGAACGGTGATGCTGTCCCCCGATTTCAGCCTGCGCGGATTATCAATGCCATTAGCCTCGGCTATTCTCCGCCATTGCGAGCAGTCCTCATATTCCGCATATGCAAAGCTGTACAGCCTGTCTCCGCTCTTTACGACCCTGTGTTTTGTCCGGTCGGGAGAATTTCGGACATTGTTATCCTTTTTGCTCGATTTCATTGTGATTTCCAGTGTTGCTCTTAAGGGCACTCCCTTTGAAGAAAACAATGTAAACTTTTGGCTGATATCAGTAATGTATCCTGTGAATTTTGTTTTCCCCCACTCAAATGTCACCAAATTGGGCGTATGCTTATCTTCATTTACATTGAGGAGCTTGTAAAAGGGCTCCGTATAATCGCGCACATCAGGCTTGAGCATTGTTGGAAGCTTATTCGTCAACATAAGCTTCAGTTTTCCTGTTTCCGAGCCTGCAGAGAAGGTATCAAAGAACAGTGAGAACTTCATGATCTCAGCTTCTCCGTTTATGAACTGCATGATTGGGCGATCCAGCCCGGGGATCTTATGCTCGGCATAATTTGCCGACCTTTGTATATGAAATTCCGATGGATTGAACAGACATGCGCAATCATCCAGACCGAGACCGGAAACTATTGCACCCAGTAATCCCCCTCCGTCTTTGGCTATTTTAATTTTCGCTTTTGACATGAACAGCATATTAACCTGCTCCCTTCCTTCTCATTAGTACCCAAAACGTCTTCGTTCTCTTGAAAGCCTTGTTTCCAGCTGTGAATATACCTTGTCTACCAGCCTGTTTAGCTCTGTGGGATTCATCAGATCAACGTCGCTGATCGTATGTCGTACTGTCTTCGGAGAAATTTCCACCGGCGTATTCAAGGATTTCATGACTGGCTGCTGTTGCGCCTGCTGTACCTGTTGCACCTGCTGTGGCTGTTGATGCCGGAGTGATTGTTGTCGCTGGTGTTGTTGCTGCTGTTGAGCCTTTGAATACGATTCCTCACTCTTATAAGTAATTGGCGGCAGACTCTTTGAATATGCCGAATTATACTCCTGCGCCACAGCAGGAGGCGTCAGCATAAGCATTTTGGTCATTTTTTTCTTCATTACTTCGGAGTGCTCTTTTATATCAGAGTTATTCACTATGTCCGCGTTTGTCACTATGATGTGGCTTTTCACTATGTCTGCGTTTGTCATTGCTTCCGAACGCTCCATTATGTCTAAGCTTGTTATCGTTTTTGAATGTCTCTTTCTATATTCTTTCTGTGTCCTCTTTTCTTTTGCAATATTTGTGTGCGTCGCTCCTGCTATTACTGATGTCCTAAGGCGTTCTGACCTGCCTGAGAGCATATCCGGAGCTTCATCTGCAGCCTTACCCGGAGTTTTAAGCAGAAATACGCTTTTTACATGCTCCATCTCCGTTTTAAAGCTTGAATAGCTATCAATAAGGTCATTCTCATCAGAAGGCTTTCCGACCTTCCTCTCCAGCGATTCCTTAACAGCCAGATGTCTCTCCATATGCTTCTGAGTAAAAGTACCCAATACATTATGTATAAGTCTTTCAACAAGCTTCGCAGATCCTGCGGCGGCTGTACCGACGTACGACGGATGGAAATTCTCCAAGGCTGTACTTTCTGTCCTGCCTGTTAACGCAATAATCCCTCCTGCATCTGCAGCAGTCTTGCTCAACCGGCTGAGAAGTATGTTCTTGGGTGAAGCCCTATCCATTCTATGTACCAGGTTCTGGACAAAGTTTTGGACGAACATATGACGCCCCTTCATATGCCGAGCCTGGGGGGACGTTTCTCCCCTTCGAGCCTGGGGAGACATTTCTCCACTATGAGTCCGGAGAGGCGATTCACTGCCTTGGGACTTGGGGGACGTTTCTCCCCTTCGAGCCTGGGGGGACGTTTCTCCGCCTTGAGTCCTGAGAGTCGCTCTCCTGCTACCCTGTCTAAGCTGATATCCATTGGAATCCTGACTTAACTGATATTCCACAGAAATGTCATCCCAATAATAATGATCTGCCTTATATACAGTTCCCTTTGTCTCATCGACCGCATCATCTGATATTTCTATTGCTTTTCCTTTTTCCTCTTCATCTGTTGCGGCGTTTGCAACTTTGTCTGTCTCTTTGTTTGCTTCTGCTTTTTCAAATATACCTGTTAACGCGTTTGCTTCATCTCCTGCCATACCCTTTGTTGCCTTGTCTGCTACAGCTTTTGCCGCTTCCCATGCAAGCTTTTCCTCACCGGGAAGCTTTTCTCCGTTTTCTCTATAAACAATACTCCCGGCTGTTGAATACCGACTTATCTTTTCGTACGGCAACCGGTTCACATTTACCGTTTTCCATTCAAGCAGATGTCTGCTCATGATATGAACCAGTACTTTGACTCCCCGGAATTCTTCAGAGGACAATTGTGCCCTTTCCTGTCTCAACATCACTCCATCTGGCTCTTTTATACCTTTGCCTGATCCCCTAATACCTGTGAGTGAAATCTCCTTGTGAAGACTTAGCTCACTATGTACAACATTTTCTGCTATATTATATCTCTCATCCTTGGGCCTATTACTCCCAAGCTCCCCTAAAGATTTATCACGCAACTGCCCAGAGGGCTGTCCTGTGCCATTAGTGGTTATATAACGGATGTCAGATGTGCCAGGAGCAGCAAGATTGATTACGTTATGTGCAGTCATAGCACTCAGGTATTTGTTCCTAAGGCTATTAATGACCATCATTCTTTTATGGTACTGTACCTGTAATGAATCCTTCTTTCCACTTCCCGGTTCTATTTGAGCGAATTCTCCCGACCGGTTCACTCCCTGATTTAAAAGCTTCTGTATTGTATTTACAGTAGTTTTATACAAAATAGTGCTTCCTGCACCAGGTACGGTCAGACATAATAAAAAAGGAATTGCTCTGTCCTGGATTCTGCTGACCGCACTCGCACCGGCAGAGACTGTCAATCCGGGCCCTGCCACTGGACCTGCTCTTTGATCTGTTGTCAGGTCGTCTCTTTGGCCTGCTCTTTGACCTGCTCTTTGATCTGTTCTCAATCCATTTCTTTGACCCGTTCTTTGATCTACTCTTTGTTCTGTCCTCAGATCAATTGCACGATCTGCCCTTTGAGCTGATCTCAGGTTGATAATTCGATCTGCTCTCTGATCTGTTCTTTGATCGTCTCCTTGACCGACTTTTCGATCGGTTTTCTGTCTTGTTCCCTTACCGGTGTTGATTTCCCGAAGGGTATAAAAGCCCTTTTCGCTCTTTACTGTCTCAATTCTCCCGGGCCCTGCCATTATATTGAAAATAATCTCCGGACTTAAGCTGTAAACATTGTTCACCAAAGACTGTGAACCTGCTGGTGCATATGTTTCCATGAAAAACAGGGATAGCATTTTCCATCTGCTATAAACTCTAAGCAGATAGCGATCCCTGACAAGGTTCTGAAGACCCGTCCGAGGCTTAATATTCTTTACAATACAGAGAATACTTTTTACAGTATTAATGCCGCCCATTACAGCCTCCATACCTATTTCCGTTTATAAAATGCCAATAATGCCGTTATGTATGAACTCCAGGCGTGTTATAACCACTTCCGACGCCATGGCGT
>JAEYON010000095.1 GCA_023411645.1 Bacillota bacterium
ATCGTAAAGGGCGCCCCTTTTCTTATAACGAGGCTTGTTACAATCTGGTGTTTGACAAAGCCCTCGCACCTGAAGGCAGCGAAAACGAAACGATACTCAAGCTAATTAAGGTATTACGAAATGCCGACGAAAAGTGGATTGATAATCTACCGCTTGTAATAACCGATGAAGGGCGAGCGGCCTTTACTGACAACGCTGACGCTGTCGCTCGGTTGCGCAAACATCTTGAAACCAACAGCTATACTGAAGCGGGTGATGTATACTACTGGTTGCAGCAACGTTATCACCTGACAGACGCCCCCGCTGATGCGGGCGCAGAGTGGTTTGAGCGTTTGTCTGAGGATGAACTCAGCTGGATTAAACAGCTTACAGAGCAGGATGTGCGCGATATTGCAGGCGTGCGCTACGAAATGGAGCGTAAGGGCTATTCTTTAGCAGTACGCTACACCTTCGCAGAAAATGTCTCGCTCGAAACAGCGGTGCTAATCCGCCAGATGAGCAACAATCTACCTGGTGTTGCAGTGGTGGAAACCGCCAAGCGCGGCTATATAGATGGCGATCTTGCTCCTCATATAATCGGGCGTATTGGCGCGATTTTTGCTGATGAGCTTGAGGGTTATCTTTCGCAAAATAAGGGCTACACCAGAGAGGACTTTGTTGGTAAAGAAGGTATTGAACGCGCGTTTGAGTCTACACTGCGCGGTTCTGATGGCGTTCGCAGGATTGACCTCGATGCAGCTTACCAGGTTATCGGCATTACAGAAGAGCAGGCTGCTATCCCCGGTAATACCGTTGTGCTGACCATCGACAAAGATATTCAGCGCGCCGCACGTGATGCACTGGTTAACCAGATACAGTTCCTTAATGAAACAGCACCCGTCGGGCAAGGCAAAGAAGCCAATGCCGGCTCGGTTGTGGCTATTGACATAAAAAATTCAGAGGTCTTAGCAGCTGTTACCTATCCTTCATATAATCTTGAAACCTATTCAGAAGATTATGCAAAAAACGCTTCCGACCAGCTATACCCCTTTTTGAACCGCGCCTTTTCGGGTATTTATGCGCCAGGGTCTTGCTTTAAGCCTGTTGTAGGCATCGCAGGGCTGGCTGAGGGCATTATCGCACCGAACACTACGGTAAATTGCCAGCACACCTATACGTTTTTTCCTTCATATCAGCCTTCCTGTTTGGGCTTTCATGGCCCGATGACACTTTCCGATGCTTTGCGGGTATCCTGCAACGTTTTCTTTTATGATACCGGACGGCAACTCGGCATTACACGTATCAATTCGTATGCGCGTTCGCTTGGGTTGGGTGTAACTACGGGTATAGAGCTTTCGGAGACCAAGGGCACCCAGTGTGATCCTGACACCATTTTCCCCGGTGATGTTCTCCAGGCGGCTATTGGTCAGCTGGATAACGGCTACTCTCCTGTTCAGCTTGCCAATTATTGTGCTACGCTTGCTCGGCGTGGGGTGCGTATGGATTTAACGCTCGTCAAGTCAATTTCATCCTACTACAATTGGCAAGATACCCTTACCACGCATAAACCTCAGATTTCCAGTACGATTAATGTCAGTCCATCTGTTTTTGACCCTGTGATTGACGGCATGATTCAGGCTACCCACAATGTCAACGGCACAGCCTTCCGTTATTTAGGTGATTATCCGCTCAAGGTTGCTTCTAAAACCGGAACACCGCAAACGCACGAATTCCCCAATTCCACCTTTATCTGTTTTGCGCCTGCCGACGACCCCCAGATTGCAATCGCAGTCGTTATCGAAAAGGGTTGGCATGGCTATACCGGCGCTCCTGTAGCCCGGGCGGTTTTGGATGCCTTCTTCTTTCCTGATATGGCCTCCCAGACGGAAACGGAGTCTTTTGAGACAGGGGCTACAGTACAAAACGCGCAAGCAGACGATGCCACCGAAAACTGAAATCGACCATCTGTAATAAAATTTTGCAAAAAATTGTTTTTACGTACGAATTTATATCTATTCATGGATGATTTTTTATGTTAAGATGGGAGAATAGGAGGATTGTAATGTCAAATATTCTGGTCGTCACATCTGGCAAAGGCGGAACCGGTAAGACAACCGTTTCATATTTGCTTGCGCAGGCACTTTGTCGTCGCGAAAAGAATGTGCTTTTACTGGAACTTGACAGCGGTCTGCGCGGCCTTGACCTTATGATGGGCATTTCAGACCGTGTGGTATACGATCTTTCTGATGTTTTATGCGGCAGGTGTAAGCCTGTCAAAGCCATAACGGTATGTGATGTTCCCAAAGGAAATCTGCACCTGATTGCCGCACCGGTCGACAGGCATTTTTTGCCTGACCGCACGAATTTGGCCGCTTTACTAAAGGGTTTGGGCGGTTGCTACGACTATTTGATCCTTGATACCTCCGCGGGTTTGGGCCGTGGGTTTGATGTGGCATGCTCAGTCTGTGATGGCGCCCTAATTGTGTGTACAGCAGATCCGGTATCGGTCAGAGATGCGGCTAAAGCTGCACAGGTGCTTAAAGCAAAAAATCCGAGGCTTGTTATCAACAAGTTTTTACGGCGTATACTATCTAAAGACCTTCCCGATCTCGACGCGGTTATCGACCGGGTCGGAGCACAGCTCATTGCTGTTATTCCTGAAGATCCGCTGGTAGCGCAATTACTGCCTAAAGGTGAGCAACTGCCATATAACAGCGCGGCTTTGC
>JAEYON010000108.1 GCA_023411645.1 Bacillota bacterium
TAATTTCTCCCTTGGTGGTTATGAGTTTATAGTTAACGGAAAGGCTGTTAACTTTGAGTTTTATAACAGCTACACCAGATAAATGATGAAGGTTTTTTAGTTTTTGATAGTGTGCTAAAGCGCTTTGTTTATGATGTGTACAATGGGAAAGTTATGGATGGAGCAAGTATAGGTAATTATTTGACCTCATTGACGGAGATAACGGAGTGCTTTTATGAGTGTTAGATAATGAAGAAACATTACCTGTAGAGCTGATTTCAATATGCAAGTACATATCTCACAGGAAATCATATTTAAGTATAGTGTTAAAAGTTTTGACAAAGAGATGAATTAACATGTTTTTAAGTATATTGGTGAACTTTGCTTTGTGAGACTACCGGTTTTGGAAGTCTTGATAAGTAATTAACTTAAAGTAAAAAGGAGGCTTTTTCATATGTTTAAGAAAGTCATTATAGCTGTGCTAGTATTTTGCTTCTTGTTTGCAAGTGTTCAGCAGGTTAATGCTAGGGAAGGATTTAATATCTTTTTTGATTATGAAGAGGATGTAGTAACACCAGTATATTCCATTGATAAGTCTATTATAACTGATGAACCGGTTACTATAGAATGTGGTTCTGGAAATCAATTATTTAGTAATCTTGAGGGCTTAGAACTAGCTAAAAATCTTTATCAAGGCTATTTAAGCCATATAGAAGAGTTGGTGGAAGGGTTGGCTAATGGTAAAGACGTGAGTTATAATCTTGAAGTAGCAAAACCCTACAGTGTGGAAACTATTTATTCAGCTGGAAGATGGTGGGGGTCTAGCACTTATAACGGTCTAGGCATGCCGGTTATACCGTTAATTCCTACAAAAACAAAAAATAATAAGTATGTGTATTCAATTACATACAAAAAAGAATATTCCGAATTAACGCCAAAATTAGTTAAAGAAATGAATAAATTAGTTGATAAAGCTAAAGAATTTTCTTCTGATAAGGATAAGCTGCAGTGCTTTTATGATTATTCTTTGGATATTAAGTATTCTCTTACCCCTGGTCCCGGTGGGAATCTTTATGGATTTTATATTAATAAAAAGGCAAAGTGTACTGGCTTTTCAAGTGCACTTAAGCTTTTTTGTGATAGAGTCGGGGTTAAGTGCATTTCGTTGGTTATGATTAATCGCCATATTTCCAACATGGTTTTTATTGATGGTAAATGGCTTCTGTACGATCCGACATTTAGACTTGTTGCTGCTCCTGGTGTAACGTTACCGAAGTTCTCATTTTGCTACGATAAACAAAGCGAAGAATATAATTATCTGATGAAACAATACAAGCTAACTGATGCAGAGATATTTTATGCTGATGTTAGTCGGTACATTTGTTACCCTCAAATGGGTTCTTTAAGTATAGTTGACAAAACAGAGAAAAAGAAGGTTTAACCTTCTTTTTTTGCGTTTTTTTTCTCTTTTACTATAAGCAGTAGGTGCTTTTATGCTCAAAATCTTATTAATGCATATCTATTTCCTAATATGCAAACTCCTAATCATTGGGCATGGAAGAACTATTAAGATGTTATTAAATATATGTATTTAGATGGAAATATAATGGAGAGAAACATAAGCCTATGGCTTTAATTAGTTTAAGAACTTGCCTGACGAACCATTTTACTTTTATGGAATGCCACTTAATCAATTGAAAGAAATAGGAATTATTGAAGACATCGGTAATAGATAAAGATACTTACGATATTAAAAACAGTATATATTAAATGAACATGTTTATAATCTGCAGTCGTATATAATGTTTATGTAATGGAATGCCAATAGTAGCGTTTGTGCAAGTAACTAATTTAGCAACCAACCTGAATTAGTTACTTGCACTTTTTCGACTTAATGGGAATTATCCGCGTAAAAAGGATGTTTTGGACAGAGTCTAACACCTACATTTAATAATTATTACTATCAGAATCATCTTTAGGTGTAGACCCAACTTTTTTTCTTATAAATTGAATTAGTTTTTTTATATCATTACCTATTTTATTATATATAAAGAAAGAAATAATTAATGCTATAAGAAAATATGACGGATAGTATTCAGGTAGAAGAAACCATAATCCATGTCCCCACATAATGCACCCTCCTAATCTAAGTATCAAAGAATACTAAAAAGTATAAATTTTGAATTAATACTAAATTTATCAACCTAAATATAGTATATACTAAAGCGAACATATGTCCAATAAGTGTATCAGAGTAAGTATTTTTTGATGAAAGACAAGAGAACTATCGAGCAGCTAATATATGTATTTATTTTTTAATAAATTAATTATAAAATACTATTGCGTTATCTACTTCTATCTTTCAAAATAAATTTGAGATGGGAGGTGAGAGATATATGGCAAGAATGAGGACGATTGCTACCTTGGTTGATGAGATTAAAAAAGAAGATCCAAATACTCATATCACTACTTATTGGGTAAGACAACAGGTCAAAATTGGAAATTTGAAATACCATAAAGCGGGGAGAAAAATATTAATAGATTGTGAATTCTTCTACGAGTTTTTAAAGAATCCCCCTCAATATAGCTAAATGTTCTAGGCTATTATTTGTAGTAATGCATGTTTTTGATGTATCAGCAGAATGGGGAACTATTATTTATTGAAAATAAATAGGAGTTATCTACTATAATATAAAGGTAGATACGTATACATATATAAATAAGTAAAATAATGCTAACAAAGTAAAAGTAGTTAACATTACGTGAATGGGATGAAGGCAAATTATTAGTAACATTTGTTTTCATTGAACCCAGTTAATAAATTAAATGAGGATATGCTAATTATGTAAAAAATCTAGGTTGGGTAGCCAATTGGTAGCCAATTTTAAAATAATAATATTATCTACAAAAAACAAAAAACTTAGAGTACTTGATACTCTAAGTTTTTTTGGCAGGGGAGACGCGATTCGAACACGCAACCTACGGTTTTGGAGACCGCTACTCTACCGTTGAGCCACTCCCCTATAC
>JAEYON010000026.1 GCA_023411645.1 Bacillota bacterium
GTTTACCGAAAGCCGTTTTGAAAAGGTTAAGGCACACATGGAACAGCTTGCCGCACAGAACAAGATTAAAGAGCCAAATGAGCAGGATGTTGCTGAACTTGCACGCCCTAAGGATAAAAGGTATGCACGAACCAATTATATGAGTGAGCTGTTGGCTGGTCAAAGCGATATGGAAAGAGCTCTGTCGACAGAAATTAGAGTCGGTGTATTCATGAATTCCGGATTTGCAAATATTGAAGAAATGAAGCAAGCCGTACAAAGTCTGCAAGTAAATGGCATCGACCCAATAGAACTTGTCAGAGCCAAGAAGGCTTTTACTAAAGACATTGTAAAAGATGCACTATTGGCTAAGCAAAGCAGCGCGTCAAGCTAAACATAACAGCATGCAGAATGAATGAGGAGATGGTTCCATGATAAAATCAGGTGCAAAACGAAAATGGCTCATATTAGTTTTTACGATTCTGATTCTGGCTGCTTCTCTTTTTGTGTGGTGGATGAGCTCATCTAACTTTAAGGGAAGCTATAAGGAGATCAAGCAACAATATTACAGCGTGGTAGCAGATCAGGTGGTAAATGAGCTGGAGGCTTCCATTAAGTATGGTAAGAGCCTTGATTCGTTCTACAACATCAGCGGAATTTTTGAGAAACTGACAACTCTGCTGCCATCCCATATAAAGGCGGCTATTACTCGAAGCAGTGGTGAAATCCTTTATACATCCTTTGACAACGAAACGGATAAGAATGATTACATTCGCGTTCTCCAGAATTCAAATGTCTCCGCGAAGCTCAAGAGCATCACAAAAAATCAGACATATGCGGTACTTGAGCAGGATAACTATGACATAATGATACTACCAATATATGACAAAAGTGACGACACAATCGGCAGCTTTACTTTGATTTATCCTGCAGCCGCAATTAATTCCGAACTGGAGCCGCAGCGCATGGAAAACCTGAAGATTTCTCTTCTTGTCTTAATTATTCCAGTATTGCTGCTAATCCTTTTTTTCTGTTTTGTTCCGATGCTGGAGGAAGAGGAGAAGGGTACACAGGAGAATGCTCAAGAAGATTCGAAAAAGGATTCTGGCAGGAATAGACGCCGTAACCTGATGCTGTACGTATTTCCTGCGCTGATTGTCATGGTGAGTATTGGTGTGCAAAGCATTATAATGTATGATCAGTACAAGGCTAAGTATAAAAGTGCAATATCAGACGGCGCAAGCGGTATTCTGAACTACCTTGAGGTTTCTGTCAATACCATGCATCAAAAGGGTATACCCTATGAAAAAATGTCCGGGCTGACAGAGTACCTTACCGAAAAAGCAGAGGATACCCCTATCATTTGGAATATTCGCATATACAGGTCAATTGCGGATACCGGAGAGACTCTGAAACGGGAGAATTCCTGGGTTATTTCTGTCCCGTTGACTCATGAAGCCGATGGGAACAACACACAGGTGGAAATACAGATATCACAAGAGTATATGAATCAGAAAATGATGAATATGCTGCTGGTATTCCTTGTCACTATGATTGTAGCGGCGGTTATAATATTTGAAGCAATGCGGCTTCCCGATATTCTGATGTTCCGAAGGAGCAGCAGCTTTAACACAGGATCCTTTATGCAATATGAGAAAATTACGAGTGGCATACGAATTATTAGCTTTATCATTTTTATGGGCGTATACTCAAGCATGCCTTTTTCCGCCATTCTGATGAGGCAATGGAATGCAAAAATATTCGGACTGTCCACCGATGTGTCAGCTTCTTTGCCCATGACGCTTGAACTGCTCTCTGTTATGTTGTTCTCAATACTTTTTGCAAGGTTGTTTAAAAAGTCAGGCCAAAAGGTACTGGTACTGTCTTCAGGAATTTGCATGATTGCGGGAAATGCTCTTTGTGCATTGGTAGCAGGACCAGGCGATATTATTCTTTTCAGAATTCTGTGCGGTGCCGGTTTTGCCGGGTTAAAGCATGGGCTGAACACAATTATCTCTTCGGGCTCCGAGGGAGAAGAGCGAACAGGACTGAACATTGCCGGAATGAATGCTGGGCTCCTTGGCGGTATTATGTGCGGAGGTTCTCTTGGCGCTGTTATTGCCAATTCCATGGGAATTTCCCTTACATATCTGTTCACAGCGGGATTACTGCTGGTGTCTGTTGCTTTAGTGCTATATATAATTCCATGGAAGCTGCTGAAGCAAAAAATTAGGGACGTCGCTTCCAGGGAGAAAACTGCGACTAAAGGATTGATGCAGGTGCTTTTCAAGGGAAATGTCCTAAAGTATCTGCTTATGGTTACCCTTCCGCTGAATGTTGGATTGATGTTCATTGTTGCATTTATCCCTGGCTATGTTCAGAAGCTTGAGCTTCCGGTTATTCTTATCAGTTATGGATATCTGGTGAACGGACTGATAGGGATCTACCTTGGACCTGCCCTCTCCAGACTGCTTACGAAAATAATGGGCAGGACAATGAGTGTATCATTGATGCTGGTAATGGGAGCAATTGCAATACTGATACTTGGAATACAGCCATCCATTGCCGTTATTCTGGTCTCCACGGCCTTGATGGGACTTTTTGACGGCTTTGGATCTCCAGTGTCCATTGATTACTTTATTGAAATGCCGGAAATCAAGAGTAAAGTAGACATCTCCAGCTCTCTTGCTTTTCTGGGGGTTGTTGGAAATGCAACTCAAATGATCAGTCCGATGTTCTATGGCTGGCTGATGTTAATGTCAACCTCGGCCGATTTCAACATTCTTTTGATGCTGGGCGCTGGGTATCTTATGTTTGCATTGGTATTCTTGATTTCCGGAAATAAACAGCTTGTCAACACAAAGGCTTCAGGATAACTATGCTCTTCAGGTATTTCTAAATGCCTGGGAAATGATAGGGGGAGGCGAGGACATGCTTCTTGATGGCTATTCAATAAAGAGAAAAATGCAGGAAGACAATGATACCATCCTTTATAAGGGGTATGACAATATTGGAGGGCATCCTGTACTTATAAAGCTTCTAAAGAAGGAGTATGTCACAGCTGAAGATATTGAGTCGCTGGAGCATGAATTTATCATAACTGAAGGTATTGCCAATAATGGCGTGCTTAAAGTATTGAAGGTCATTAAAGATGGAAAGAGCGCTGGCCTTATCATGGAGGAATTTAGTGGAGAAGCTCTTCAAACGCTGTTTCTAAAACAGTCATTGTCGATGTGGCAATTTCTAGAAATTGCTGCCAAGATTGTTGAAGCGTTGAAGCAGATTCATGACCGGGGAGTCTTGCATCGAAATATTCATCCGTTGAACGTACTAGTCAACTTGGAGAAGAATGATGTAAAGATAACCAATTTCAGGTCTGCGGTCTTTTTTAATGAGGTGAAGGAGGAGAGCAGGAACAAATGCTGGCCTGAGGAGTTCCTTCCGTATATGTCTCCCGAGCAAAGCCGTCGATTGGAGTCGCGGGAGGATTTTCGCTCTGATCTTTATTCTCTTGGAATCATTTTCTATAGGATTCTTGCAGGAAGGCTTCCTTTTGAAGCAGAAAACCCTGTGGAGACAATTTATTCCCACATTGCCAAAAAACCGGTTCCTCTTTTTGAGACTGACAAGATCATTCCGAGGGTCATTTCGGATATCATAGAGAAGCTATTGAAAAAGAAGCCGGAAGACCGTTATCAAACAGCAGAGGGATTGAAAGCAGATATTGAAAAATGCAGGATGCTATTAAAAATGAGTGGCGGCAATGGGAGAATAGAGGCTTTTCCTCTTGCTCAGGAGGATGTCAGCGATGAGTTGAAAATACCTCAAAAGCTTTATGGCAGGGAAAAAGAGCTGCGGGCACTGCAGGAGAGCTTTGAAGCAGCCGGAAAAGGGAGCCTTGAATTTGTTGTGCTATCTGGGTATTCCGGTATTGGAAAGAGTGCCCTGGTTCATGAATTTATGCGGACTGCCCGAAAAAACGGAGGACAATGTGCCTATGGAAAGTTTGACCAATATAAAAGAAATACGCCATATTCTGCATTACTTAAGGCATTAAGCTTTATCATTAAGAGAACTCTGGCGGAAAGTGAGGAAGAGATACTTTCGTTGAAGGATCGAATCCTTAAATGTTTGAAAGGGAATGCGCAGTTGATGATTGATATGATTCCGGAGGTTGAGAGAATCACCGGAAATCAGCCGGCTGTTTCCAAGCTGCCGCCAAGAGAGGCACAAATTCGTTTTGATACAACTTTGTTGGATTTCATACAGCTTTTTGCCACAAGATCACAGCCGCTTGTTTTGTTTCTAGATGACCTGCAATGGTCCGAAGCCGCCAGTTTGAAGCTGTTGGAGCATCTAGCCGCCGATGTCGGGAGGGGATATATTTTATTAATTGCAGCATACACGGATAATGAAGCAGAGAATGTCCATTTATTGAAGCTGACGCTTGCGAATATAAAAAAATCACTCAATCAACTAAAAGAGATTCAATTGGGACCAATTGAGTCCTGGCATATAAATACTCTTTTAAGCTCAGCTCTACACAGCGCTCCTGATATTACTATGCCGCTGGCGAAAATTTGCCATGAAAAGACCAGAGGAAACCCATTTTTCCTGATACAGTTTCTGTATTCATTGAAGGATGAAGGTGCTCTTTGGTTCGACAGGGATCAAAAGAGATGGGTCTGGAATGAAAATGAGATTAATCAAAAAAGTGTTATGGATAATGTAATTGAGGTCATGATAAAAAAAATCGGTAAACTGCCGATGGAGACAATTGAAGTATTAAGAGCGGCGGCTTGTATTAATAACAGCTTTGATGCGCCAACTCTTTCTATCATATTGGAAAAGAGTCTTGAAAGCATTAAAAGAGACCTGTACAAAGCAGTAGAGGAAGGTGTTCTGATTCTTAACGCAGATGAGTACTGGTTTGTGCACGATAGAATACAACAGGCGTCGTATTCTTTTCTTGATCCGGAAACGGAAAGAATTATTCATCTTAAAATTGGCAGATTACTTCTGGAGAACACTCCGGAATCCGAATTAGAAGACAAATTATTTGAGATAGCCGATCATTTGAATTGCGCCATAGAGCTGATAACTTCCAAAGAGGATAAGCAAATACTGGTTCATCTGAATTTTAAAGCAGGAGAAAGGACAAAAGTAGCCTCAGCATATGATAGAGCTCTGGAATATTTCCAGTTTGCTCTGAGATTGTTGGAAAAGAACTGTTGGAAAGAGAATTACCGCAGTACGCTGGAGCTTTATATTGAAGCGGCTCAGGCAGCTTACGCTTGTACTCGGTATGATCTTATGGAAACACTGGCAAAGCAGGCTATAGATAACAGTGAGGATGTATTGGACAAAGCTAGGGCCTACGAAGTAATGATTGAAGCATATACAATGAAAAATGATCTGAGGAAGGCTGTGGATACGGGAAGTTATGTTTTAAGCCTTTTAGGTGTCAGATTGCCTAGGAACCCCAATATACTTCATGTTATAGCAGGCTATTTAAAAACCAGGCATATGCTAAGGGGCAAGACTTTTGAGGATATTATTCAGCTCGGACCATTGAAGGAACCAAAAAAGCTTATGGCTGTGAGAATATTAAATAGCGTGGGTGTCGCTGCGTACTCAAGGTCATTTTGTATGGTTGCATTGATTACCTTCATTGCAACCAATCTATGTATTAAATATGGTAATACGCAGGAGTCTCTGGTTGCTTATTCAGCTTATGGCTATATATTATATTCTATGATGGGAAAGGCAGACGAAGGCTATAAATTTGGAATGCTTGCGATGGAATTCCTGAAAAAATTCCCGCAGCATCGATTTGAGAGTAAGGTCACTTTACTTTTCAATTTGATAATGCGGCATGGGATGGAGCCCTTGAAAAAAACACTTGATGATTTTCCGTCAAGCTATCTGAGCGGTTTTGCATCAGGGGATCTGCTATCTGCGGGGAACAACATTCTGCAATATCTTCAGTATTCCTTTTATTGCGGCAGAGAGCTGACACAGATCATTAAAGAAGCGGAGCAGCACTGGAACGCTCTGTTGAAGACCGGGCATATATCAGCCATCAATGTAGTCAGGGGAACTATGCAAACAGTTTTGAACCTGAAGGGAGATAATGCAGAACCTTGCAGACTTGTAGGTACGTATTACGACCGTGATAAAATGGTTATGTCAATTAAAGGTGCAAATGACCGTACTAATATGTTTTATCTATATCTTAATGAGATGATTCTGTTATATTATTTCGGAAGGCAAGAAGAAGCGCTGGAGAACATCTCATTGACTGAAGAATACCAGGATGGAGCCTGCGGAACCTTTTCAATACCGCAGATGAAGTTTTACAAGGCATTGATTCTTATTGCAAATTATAGGGTAATGCATAAGCGTAAGTATGCTAAAAAAGGGATAAATCAATCGATCCGGGATTTTCAAAAACTTGTTAAAAGATCACCTGAGAATATATCAAATAAGCTATACCTGCTTCTGGCTGAGAAGGCGCGTATTATTGGAAATAGCATTATGGCGGAGGGGTATTACAGTAAGTCCATAGAACTGGCTGCTGTGAATGGATTTGTGCAGGAAGAGGCTTTGGCAAAAGAACTTGCGGCAGCCTTCTATATGGAACAAGGAAGAAACAATTGGGCAAAAAAATATTTGACGGATGCCTGTAAGACTTATGCCAGGTGGGGAGCTCATGCAAAAGTTCAGCATTTGATACAGAAATATCCTGATATGCTTTTAGAACTCAGGATTCAGCAAGATAATCCTTTTCTTACAAAAAAGGACGCAGACTCTGTGAAGGGAGTATCGGACTCCCTGGATTTACTCTCCATTATTAAATCCAGTCAAGCAATTTCAAATGCCATTGTTCCGGAAGAACTGCTTAAGCTGCTGATGAATATCCTTCTGGAGAACGCCGGAGCAGAGAGAGCCGTACTTATGGTAAAAAAGGATGGAAAGTTCTTTGTGACAGCAGAAGGTACATTGGAAGACACCAGGGTTGATGTGCATCAGAGAGTGTCTGTTGAGAGCTGCAGCAGTGTGCCTGTCAAGCTGATTCATTATGTTGAACGGACGGGTGAAAAGGTTGTCTTACAGCAGGACGAAAATTCTGAACTGTTTGAGGGGAACGAGTTGGGGGAAACCAAGCTTCCAAAATCAGCGTTATGTATGCCCATGAAAGCCAACGGTGAGCTTATTGGAATTCTATATCTGGAAAACAATTTGATCACGGGAGCATTTACTGCGGACAGACTTCAGGTGCTGCAGCTTTTGTCCTCACAAATTGCCATTTCACTGGAGAAGGCTTACCTGTACAGAGATATGGAAAAAATTATCGAGGAGCGAACGTCGGAGCTGAACAATAAAAATGCTGAGCTGACCAGAATAAATGAACAGTTGGAGCTGGCAAATCAGGCGAAGAGCCAGTTTGTAGCCAACATCAGCCATGAAATCAGAACGCCGCTTCATGGAATCATGGGCATGGGAGCTCTTCTACAGAAAAGAATTAAGGGGAAAGCTGAGAAGGAGTGCGTGGAGCTGATCCAGACATCGGCAGAGACGCTGCTGGAAATCATTAATGATATTCTTGATGTTTCTAAAATAGATGCAAACAAGCTGGAGCTTGAAGAAAGGAGCTTTAGCATTAGTAAGCTTTTGAAGGATGTCTGTATTCCCTTAACACATGTTGCAATGAAAAAGAATATAAAATTGAGGCTTGAATTGCACAATGATATGCCGGACTGTTATATTGGGGATCCTCTTCGAATCAGCCAAATTATCAATAACCTGTTGAGCAATGCGGTTAAATTCACAGATCGTGGAGAGGTTGGAATTAAAACGAGAATGTTATCTACGAGTGGCTCGAGGGCTGAAGTAGAATTTACGGTTTGGGATACCGGAATCGGCATTTCAACGGATAAATTGGACAGTATTTTTGAAAGCTTTTCACAGGCTGATTCCAGCATATCAAGAAGGTATGGCGGGACAGGGCTTGGTCTGACGATTACAAAAAAGCTTGTAGAACATATGGGCGGAAACATCAAGGTTGACAGCATAGAGGGAACCGGTAGTGTTTTCAAGTGTACTCTCCCGTTGATTGTTCCATATGTTGGGTCGGAGCCGGCTGAGGATTGCGATGAATCAGCGTTTATTAATGAGGAGGCTGAAGGAAAAAGGCTTCAAGGAATGAGAGTTGCGGTTGCGGAGGATAACCATATTGGTCAGGTTTATATTAAAGGCTTTCTTGAGCATTACGGCTGTGAGGTTGACGTAGCGCAGGATGGAAATAAGCTCCTGGCTTTATTAAAGCAGAAAAATTACCACTGTATCATTATGGATAAGAATATGCCGGAAATGGACGGGATAGAAGCTACTACGCAGATAAGAAAGATTGAAAAGGGCACCCGTTCCAAAATACCCATAATAGGGCTAACTGCCGCCGCAATAGAAGGAGATAGGGAAAAGCTTCTGGAGGCGGGAATGGATTACTATTTACCAAAGCCTGTCGATCAAAATAAACTTTTGGATATTCTGGGTGAAATAAAAGAAGCAATGTGCGGGCATGATAATGCCATGATGAGACATAACGAAAATAGTGAATTGCTTAATGGACAACATAATGAGTCGGATAATGGACTGCATGATGGGTCGCGTGATGGGTCGCGTGAAGGGTCTGGCAGGATGATTAACCGGCCGGTTTTTTTGGAGGAGGCAAAGCTTTTTGGTTTAGCGCTGATGCGGGAAATCGGAGAGGAGTTTGTTCGTGAGCACGATGCTAAATTGATGGAAATCAATGAGAGCCTGAAAAGGATGGATCTGAAAGCTGCGCAAAGACAGGTTCATAAGCTGGCTAGCTCGATATCGCCATTTCATGCCGTGGAAGCTCTAGATTTTGTAAGACATATGGAAAAAAAGCTAGGTGAAATGGAAAAAATGCTGGATGGAAAAGAGAAAAACATTCTAGACGACGATTTTCAGATGCTGTCCCGTATTGTAAAAGGATTGGCTGAAGAGCTGACAGAGCTGCTTCCGGAAATGTGAGAGGAAAAGCACTGATTAAATAAGAGCTTGCCTCAAAACAGAGAAAAATTAAATCAGAATACATCAGATATTTCCCGTCTGAGTTCAGATAAATCAAACGATACAATGATTCTTTCCTGACTTGTCATAATGGTTCAAGTCTGTTGAATATGCTTTTATATAGCTTTTTACAGACGAAATACCGTTTGGCTTTAAATCGGAGGAAAGATGGATATCAAGCATAAGCAAAAGGTTTATGAAAAACAAATCAATAAATTTTCTAACATTTTGTTAACTGTTTTACTCTCTATACTCGCTATTATACTTGGAGTTCAGTTTGGAAATATATGGTACAAGCTCGATGTCAAGCTGGTAAGTAAAATTGATTCGGATAGCTTCAAGAATGTGTTCAAGCTGTCGCTGCCTATCGTAGAGTCTGTATATAACAGCGGAAAATCGAGCGTCTCATTTTCGGGCGAGATCAAGGACCTGTTTGCTAAGGTTTTTGATTTTGATTTGGATTCTCCAACAACAATTTTAAATGCACAGACCGCGCTTTTTTCAAATTATCATAATATCATGCAAAAATCTTTGGCATCGCAGCAGTATGCAAGCAACGAGGAGGGAAGCGGCACAGGCGACGGAAATGACCCGGGCGCAGGCCGGAATACTGATGGCGGATATAACACGGGAACAGGTAAGGAACCCGGTGTCGGTAATTCTGCTGGCGACTCAACTAATATAGGTACGGACAAAGAACCGGGTACAGAAAACCCTGCAGACACCGGAGACAGCGGGAACACAGGGATAGGTGGAAACGAGGGAGAAGGAACAGGAAGCGGACAGACAACCGGTGATTCGGAGCAGACAGCACAGCCGGGACAGGCAACCGGCAATCCGCAGCCGACAACAAACAATCAGGACCAGACAGGAGTACCGGGAGGGAGTGAAAGCGTGAAGAGTGACAATAAGCAACCGGTAAGCAGTATCGTTTACGAAGAAGAGGAAGATGAGGATGAGGACGATAGTGATTTGCTGGCTTTGGATCAATTGGTGATCAGAAACTTTACAAAGTTTAAAATCGACATAAAAGCGCTGCTAAAGAAGCCTCTCAATCTGAATCTATCAAAAAAAGGACCAAAAGTCTTAATTTATCACACACATACCACAGAGAGCTATGTCATCAAGGAGTCAGATCTGGGAAAGAAGGATGTGCCAAGCTACAACTCAAATCCCAGATATAATGTGGTACGAGTAGGTGAGGAGCTGGCGCGGAATTTGAAGAAATACGGCATAGAAGTATTGCATAACGGAACTGTTCATGACAAGCAGAAATCATCAGCATACAGCGTTTCAATTGAGACGCTGAAAAGCTACAAGAAAAGCTACCCATCCGTTCAGGTGTTTATTGACCTTCATAGGGATGCAGTGGGATCCGATAAGCCGAAGCTGAGAATGGTAAAAAAAATTAACGGGAAAAATGCGGCGCAGATCATGTTTGTGGTGGGTGCAGACGGTACGCTGCCACATCCTCAATGGAAAGAAAATCTGAAATTCGTACTTAAGCTCCAACAAAAATTGAATGAGAAATATCCCGGCCTTGCCAAACCGGTATGGATCGTAGCCAAGCGTTATAATCAACAGGTTTCAAATCAGGCTATCCTTATTGAAGTGGGCGGAGACGGCAATTTGCTCAGCGAATGTCTGGAGAGCACAAAATACCTTGCCGAGGTGCTCAATGAGGTCATGTTAGGAGAGTGACAGTTTCTCAGTGAGTCGAGTAGTATGGTGGCGAGCCGAGGAGCTCATCAACTAATACAGGAGCCCAGCGGGAAGATATAAAAGTTAAAAAACGCTTATGAAATCAGGATTGACAGGTAATAATAGATGAAGCAATACAGTCCAGACTCCCGGAAGGATTTTAACAGCCTATGTCAAGCAGAGTCGAAAGGTTTCGTCAGAAGAGAATCATAAGGAAGAGAACGGTAACAGCAATATTGCTGTTCTTTTTTCTGCTGACAGGCGGCATGTTGGTGGTGGACTACGGCACAAACCATCTGGTTGAAGGTAATGAGGGCGGTGCAATCGCCGTTGTCAAAAGCAGCGACGACAGTATTGAGATCAAAATCATGAACCGCAGTGTTTTTCTGAATAAGAAGTATATCAACCGTGACCTGAAATATCTAAAAGAAAAGCTGGACGAAATCTTCTGATTTAGTGCAAACCGACTGATCGCGAAATTATCTGGTTTTACGAAACTATCAAACAGTGATATCGAGAAAATCCTAGCGAGATGACTTGTTCCTTGCATGAATGCAAGTTAAACAGATGTCTGATTGATGTAATTATCATAGCACAAAATGGGTAAAAATTCAAGTCTTGTTGTTCTATGAAATACGTATATCATGTAGAGTTGGAGGTGTTTCAATGGATAACAGATTTGTTATTTCAGTCACGAATATTCAAAAAATGCAGCTTATGCAGGAATTGCAAAATTGCAATGAAATGACGTTGCGATATGGCTTAACATTATCCACGCAGCAAATACAAAATCTTGTTGAGAGGAGAATCCAGGCACTGAAAGATAAAGGCAGGATCGAGTTCGGTCAGGGGGTACTGAAAAAAATTATTACTGAATTTTGCGATTCCCCCTATATAACTCAAGACAACTATGAGGAGACCATTATAGAACTTCAGGATTCATTTTATTATTTCAAGAATGAATCAATCGATCTGGTTTCAGATGATGAACTTATTTCATATATGAAACATTATTTCGATGACGTATGCCAGGGTTCACTAGACTGTCTGAGCGGTACGTCGCTTGAGGAGTTATGCCGAGGCGTACGTTTTGGCTATGACCCGGATGAACAGGACGACCCGGATGAAACGGAGGAACCGGATTAGCCAATTAATCGGATGAATTAGATAATTCGGATGAGCCGTATTAGTCATATCTTTGAGGGAGAATTTATGGATGAACAGGATTTATCGATTACAATACAGAGCGGTCTGCGCAACGGGATGCTGACCGACGAAGAAGTCATGAGCATACAAAGTCGTCTGTGGGCACTCCTCGGAAAGCGGACAGGACTTTATACCATGGGCGACAGCAGTTCTATACCTATTGAGGCTGCAGAGGAACTGTTCAGGTCTATCTGTTTTACCATCGGTTTGCTGCTTAAGTCAAATTATGATACGAACAGTATTGCTGAAATGGGCAACGCGGGTGGTATGAATTTGCCCGACGCGATGAACATCCTGCTTGAATGTAATGATATGGAGGCTTTGCTGAAGGAAGGTCAAAAGAAGATTCAAAGGCTTGTTGAGATCGGGAAGTGGCAGCTTCGTAAAGCGAAGGAGAGTGCTTTGCCGGTTGACAATATATCATATCACGATACGATTCGAAACATTGATGGCTTTTTTAAAAAATATGATGTTCAGTTCTTTGCCCATGAGATACCCTGCAGTATTGACTATCAGCTTTGTCATGCTGTATCGGAGGAGCTACGGGGTATAAAGTATATTAACGAGTACCTCCGGAGGATCATTCTGGAAAACAGATTTTGTAGACGATTTGAGGTGCAGAGAATTATCAAGCTGCTGGAAGTCTGCTGCCCGAATTACAGGGAACTGCTCATCAATATTTATGAAGTGGTGGCAGTGAATGCTTTAGGGATTGCATTACTTGATGACAATGTTACCTGCACTTCTGTTACCAACCTTGATGTTACTGAGGAAGACAGGAAATATCTGCTTGAACTCTTTCATCAGTGGGATAAGCGGGAACTAGTTAAAAATCTCCGTCATGCCGCCGCGAAAGTATGTAATGTACTTCATTTTTCAAATACTTCTGATCTGGAATACCTCAAAGCTACTGCAGAGAGCTTATGCCCAAAGATTCTGGCCGCTCTTTCGACGCAGCGTCTGGATGGCATTTTCATGACGCTTTTACGGCCAGATAATGACCTGCTAAATACTGAGGAATGACTCTGCTTTTGCTATCCATATAACCTCTACAGCTTTCCAACCTACCATCCGAGGTTGTATTGAATAATATCCAAAAGCACAACAAAAAATCGGCTTTCACATTCACTTCTTTATTTTATTTTAAGTGGATGTTATAATTGTACTGCATTTATTGAAAAAATTTATGTAACAATATACAGAGGGGCAAGGGGTAAAACTGAATGTCAGGCAACAGACAGGATCACATTAGAAATTTTTGTATTATCGCGCATATAGATCATGGAAAGTCAACGTTGGCAGACCGTATGATTCAAATGACCGGCGTGCTGACGCAAAGGGAGATGCAGGAACAGGTTCTCGACAATATGGATATTGAGCGAGAGCGCGGTATCACCATAAAAGCACAGGCGGTCAGGATGGTATATAAAGCTGAGAATGGGCAGGAATACATCTTAAATCTTATAGACACCCCCGGACATGTGGACTTCAATTATGAGGTATCCAGAAGTATTGCCGCCTGTGAAGGCGCGGTATTGGTCGTGGATGCGGCGCAAGGAATCGAAGCGCAGACTCTGGCAAATGTTTATCTGGCGCTTGATCATAACCTTGAAATCATGCCCGTTATCAATAAGATCGATTTGCCTAGCGCACAACCGGAGGTAGTTAAAAAAGAGATTGAAGACGTGATAGGCCTGGATTGTATTGATGCTCCCGAAATTTCAGCCAAAAACGGGTTGAATATTGAAGCAGTCCTTGAGCAGATAGTGAAGCAGATTCCGCCGCCAAAGGGAGATGAAAACGCTCCGTTGAAGGCGCTGATCTTTGATTCCTTCTATGACAGCTACAAGGGTGTAATTGTTCACATCAGGGTAATGGAGGGATCCGTCAGAGCAGGTGATACGATCCGCATGATGTATACGAAAAAGGAGTTTGTCGTCAACGATGTAGGTTATTTCAGACCTGGACAATATTCGCCATGCAATGAATTACTTGCAGGGGATGTCGGTTATATTTCGGCAAGTATAAAAAACGTGCGGGACACTCGGGTTGGTGACACGGTAACACTGGCGTCCAGACCTGCTGCAGAACCGTTGCCCGGTTATAAAAAAGTACTGTCAATGGTATTTTGCGGCATCTATCCGGCTGACGGCGCCAAGTACGGCGACCTGAGAGATGCTCTGGAAAAGCTGCAGCTTAATGATGCTTCCCTCACCTTTGAGCCGGAGACATCCGTTGCTCTTGGGTTCGGCTTCCGATGCGGATTCCTGGGTCTTCTTCATATGGAAATCATTCAGGAAAGACTGGAGAGGGAATATGATCTGGATCTTGTAACTACTGCGCCAAGTGTTATATATAAAATTACCATGACAAACGGAGAAGTCCTGAATATTGACAATCCTACAAACCTGCCCCCCGTTATGTCCATTGAAAAGATGGAGGAGCCTATCGTCAAGGCAACCATAATGACGCCCATTGACTATGTGGGAGGTATTATGGAGCTTTCTCAGGAACGGCGCGGCATTTACAAGGATATGTCCTATATGGACGCGACAAGAGTAATTCTGACTTATGAATTGCCGCTAAACGAGATTATATATGACTTTTTTGATGCACTAAAATCAAGGACGAAGGGCTTTGCTTCCTTTGACTATGAGCTGTTAGGCTATAGGGAATCCGATCTGGTGAAGCTGGATATCTTGCTAAATGGAGAAATTGTAGATGCCCTTTCGTTTATTGTCCACTCGGAAAAGTCCTATGCCAGAGGGCGCCGGATTGCCGAGAAGCTTAAGGAATCCATTCCGAGGCAGCAGTTCGAGATTCCGATTCAGGCCTGCATCGGCGGCAAGATTATTGCAAGAGAAACGGTAAGCGCCTACAGGAAGGACGTTCTGGCCAAGTGCTACGGCGGCGACATAACCAGAAAGAAGAAGCTGCTGGAAAAGCAGAAGGAAGGCAAGAGAAGGATGCGTCAGGTGGGCTCGGTAGAGGTGCCGCAGGAGGCATTTATGAGCGTGCTGAAGCTTGATTAGGCTGGCATACGGGCGCCCGGAAAGTATGGGGTGCTGTAGCTTTGCGTGTAGAAAACGACAAGGCCCGGAAAAGATACGGCTTGGAGTGGCAGGGTTCTGGACAGATTGGTGGTTTTATGGACAACAGCATAGGAGTATATATTCATATACCCTTCTGCAAATCAAAATGCTATTATTGCGATTTTAATTCCTATTCCGGCAGGGAGTACCTTGCCGGCTCTTATTTTGATACGCTTTTTTCAGAAATTAAAAGAAGGGCTGCCGGTTTAAGCGACCGGCTTGTCCGGTCTATATTCATCGGCGGAGGAACGCCTTCATTGGTGGACCCAACGTATATCACACAATTACTAGAAGTCTGCTCAAAGCACATGAGGGTGCACAAGAATGCTGAAATCAGTATGGAAAGTAATCCCGGAACTCTTACCTATGAGCATCTGAAGGCCTACAGAGCCGCAGGAGTCAACAGACTCAGTATCGGCCTGCAAGCCTGGCAGGATAGACTGCTGAGGGATCTTGGGAGAATTCATAATAAGCAGCAATATGTTGAAAATCTGGATGCCGCATATAGAGCGGGCTTTCGAAATATTAACACTGATCTTATATTTGGGCTGCCGGGGCAGACCTTTGAAGACTGGGTTGAGACGTTGGAAGAGGTGACTTCACTGCATAGCGGAAGTGACGGTGGAACAGGTTTAACTTCCTCATTAACTCATCTGTCCTGTTATGACCTGAAAGTAGAGGAGGGGACGGTCTTTGGCGAAAGGCTTGCCGCCGGGACACTGAATCCGGCGGATGATGAATTGGACAGGCAAATGTATCATTATACTGTTAAAGCTCTGGCAAAGAAAGGCTTCCGGCAGTATGAGATATCAAATTTTGCCATTCCGGGCTATGAGTGCAGGCATAATATTGTCTATTGGAAAGCGCTTGAATACGCCGGATTTGGTGCCGGGGCGCATTCGTATCTGGACGGATTCCGGTTTAGTAATGTGGAGGGTGTCGAGAAATATATTGGAAGTAATTTTCATGGGATCGAGTACTCCGGAAGTATGAAAAATGAACCTATGCTTAAAGATCAGACTGAAGCCATACTCATAGACCGGGAGGAGGCCATGTCCGAGTTTATGATTCTGGGCCTGCGCCTGACAGATGGAATTTTTCAACGGGAATTTGAGGAAAGATTCGGTATAGGGTTGAAGCAGGTATACGGGGACGAACTGGATAAGCTGGTTCAAAAAGGTCTGCTTATATATGAGGAAAAAAGGGGCTGTTATAGACTTTCCGAGACTGGGCTGGATTTTGCAAATGAAGTGTTTATAGAATTTTTATAGTCCTCCAAATACATCTTGACAAATAATTTCCAAGGTGGTATTTTTAATGTAGATTAGCACTCGTTAACGAAGAGTGCTAACAAATAAATAACAATGTCGATGCGTTTATATAGGTCGATACAGTTATATAATAATTATGGTTATGTTTTAACACTTGACAGGGGTGTATGAGATGAATATGGATGAAAGAAAGAAAAAAATTCTTCAAGCCATCATCGATGATTACATTGATACGGCTGAGCCGATCGGTTCAAGAACTATTGCTAGAAAGCATGAACTTGGATTGAGCTCAGCAACGATCAGAAATGAAATGGCGGATCTTGAAGAGATGGGATATCTGGCGCAGCCGCATACTTCGGCGGGCAGGGTTCCTTCGGACAAGGGCTACCGGATGTATGTGGATCAGCTTATGCAGGTATATGATCTACAGCAGGATGAGATTGAAAAGATCAAGTCTGCTATGGAGCTTCGCATTAACGAACTGAGTCAGTTGATCAGACAGGCTTCGGCTGTTTTATCGCGTTTTACCAAATACACATCAATGGTGGTAACACCACAGATGAAGAGCAGCACCATCAAAGCTTTGCAGGTGGTGCCTATCGAAGCCGGCAAGGCTATGATCATTGTAGTTACCAATGCGGGAATTGTCCGGAATAATCTGGTCAAGGTATCCGAACAGGTACAGCCAGACACGCTTATTATGGTTTCCAATGCGTTGAACAGCAAGTTGAACGGACTGACAATCGGACAGGTAAACAGACATCTGATTTTGGAGATCGAAAGAGAAATAGGAATGTCGGCCGAGGTCTTAATGCCGATCCTTCAAGGGGTTGCGGATTGCATCAACCAGATTGATAATGCGGAAGTGTATGTAGAAGGTACTACAAACATTTTGAACCATCCTGAATTCAAAGATATCCTGAAGGCAAAGGAATTTATGAATATGCTGGATGAGAAGGTCAGAATCGGCAGAATATTGTTTGATGCATCTGATTCGGTAGGGGTCGTAATAAAAATCGGCTCGGAGAATGATTTGTCCGGTATTCAGGACTGCAGTCTGGTCACCGCCAATTACAATGTAGCGGATACCTTCATTGGTACGATAGGTATTATCGGACCCACCAGAATGGAGTACCCGAAGGTAATATCATCTATGAACTATATTAGGAAGTTTATGAGTGAAGAGATCAGCAAGTTACTTGGGCTCGAAAATGGAAGCGACGGGTGATCAACCCTTAGGAAGGGCTTGTTGTTTCTGTCCGAAGGGAGAGTCTGCCGGAAGTTGTTATTCCCTGAAGGGAAAATAATTATTAGAGAATGAGAGGAAAGATATGAGCGAAAGAAAACAGCATAAACAGGCGGAGACTTGTGAAGCTGAGAACAGAACAGAGATTGATATTGATGAAGTTGAGAATAAAACAACAGAGAAGACTGTGAAGGCCGAAGAGGTGAATTCGGACGAAGCAATGTCGGGCGAATCGAAGGGCTTAAAGGCGGAGCTGGAAGAAAAGACTAAGCAGTGTGTGGAATATTTAGAGAAGCTCCAAAGGACTGCCGCCGAGTTTGACAATTTTAAAAAAAGAACCGTGAAAGAAAAGGAAGCGTTGTATGTAGATGCGGTTAGTGACGTGATTTGTGCGTTTCTTCCCGTATTGGATAATATTGAGAGAGCGCTTGCGGCCATTTCTGAGGACAGCTCCGCTCAATCTCTGAAAGATGGGGTTGAAATGGTATTCAGACAGTTCTGGGATGCATTAAAATGCATTGGAGTGGAGGAAATTCCTGCTTTGAATGAGCAATTCGATCCAATGCGTCACAATGCAGTTATGCATGTAGAGGATGAGGTGGTTGGGCACAATATAATTGTTGAGGAATTCCAGAAGGGTTACATTTATAAGGATAAAGTGATACGGTACAGCATGGTGAAGGTCGCAAACTGAGTGCTCGGCAAGCGGTTGGTACAGTGAATTAAAAAATTCAAATATAATCATATAGTTAAAATTGGGAGGTATATTATGGCAAAGGTAATAGGTATAGATTTAGGTACTACGAATTCATGCGTAGCGGTTATGGAGGGTGGGGAACCGGTAGTTATTGCGAATCCCGAGGGAAACAGAACAACACCGTCCGTGGTCGCATTTTCAAAAACAGGTGAAAGACTTGTGGGTCAGGTCGCAAAAAGACAATCAATAACTAACCCCGAAAGAACAATAATTTCTATAAAAAGAGAAATGGGCACCGACAGAAAGATTAAGATTGATGATAAAACTTATACGCCTCCGGAAATTTCATCTATGGTGCTGCAGAAAATGAAGGCTGATGCAGAGGCTTATCTCGGAGAGACAATCACACAGGCGGTTATTACTGTTCCTGCCTATTTCTCCGATGCTCAAAGACAAGCTACGAAGGATGCCGGCAAGATAGCAGGGCTTGAGGTTCTGAGAATCATCAATGAGCCGACCGCAGCAGCTCTTGCATATGGACTTGACAAGGAGCACGACCAGAAGATTATGGTTTATGACCTGGGCGGAGGTACATTCGACGTTTCTATCCTTGAGATTGGCGATGGCGTATTTGAAGTGCTTGCAACAAATGGTAACAACAGACTTGGCGGCGATGATTTCGACCAGAGAGTAATGGATTATCTTGCGGATACTTTTAAGCGTGAAAATGGTATTGATCTGAGAAATGACAAGATGGCGATACAGCGTCTGAAGGAAGCTGCTGAAAAGGCAAAGATCGAGCTTTCCGGCGTTACTACCTCCAACATCAACCTGCCGTTTATTACTGCGGATGCCTCAGGACCGAAGCATCTTGATATCACGTTGACCAGAGCTAAGTTTGATGAACTGACAGCGGATCTGGTTGAAAAGACCATGGTACCCACAAGGCAGGCTATGCAGGATGCCGGACTGACGCCTGAAAAAATTGACAAGATCCTGCTTGTAGGCGGATCAACAAGAATTCCTGCAGTGCAGGATGCTGTGAAGAAGTATTTGGGCAAGGACCCGTTTAAGGGGATCAATCCCGATGAGTGTGTAGCAGTCGGCGCAGCAATACAGGCTGGTGTACTGACCGGTGAGGTCAAGGATCTGCTTCTGCTGGATGTCACGCCGCTATCACTTGGAATTGAAACATTGGGCGGCGTCTTTACAAAGCTGATTGAAAGGAATACGACCATTCCTACCAAGAAGAGCCAGATATTCTCTACGGCGGCAGATGGGCAGACCAGCGTTGAAGTCCACGTTCTGCAAGGTGAGAGAGAAATGGCACAGTACAACAAAACATTGGGTAGATTCCAACTGACCGGTATACCGCCTGCGCCGAGGGGTGTCCCACAGATAGAAGTTTCATTTGATATAGACGCCAATGGTATCGTGCATGTTTCAGCGAAGGATCTGGGCACGGGAAATGAACAAAAGGTAACAATTACAGCCTCATCCAACCTTACTGATTCTGATATTGACAAGGCGGTAAAGGAAGCTGAAAAATTTGCTGCAGAGGATAAAAAACGTAAGGAAGAGATTGAAATTAGGAATAATGCCGACTCAATGGTTTACCAGTCAGAGAAGACGCTGAAGGACCTCGGAGATAAGCTGGGCGCAGACGATAAATCGAAGATCGAAACTGAAATTAATAACGTGAAGGAAGCGCTGAAGGGCACAGACACAGACAAAATTAAATCTTCCACAGAGGTTCTGACACAGGCATTCTATGACATATCTTCAAAGATATATCAGCAGAATCCGGGTGCAGCAGGCGGTCCAAATCCCGGCGCAGGATTTGAAGGCGGACCGGACTTTGGCGGCGGTGCTAACCACGGCGGACAGGGACCGGCACAGGATAACGTGTACGATGCGGATTACAAAGTAGTGGATGAGGACGATAAAAAATAAGGGATTGCGATTAAGCAATTTACTGTTTAGGACATTTAAGTTGTGATTGGAGTTGTTATAATTTGCCGCAGTCCAAGAGAGATTATTATGAGGTGCTGGGGGTTGGAAGAGAGGCATCTGATGCAGACATAAAGAGGGCGTACAGAAAGCTTGCGAAACAGTACCATCCGGATGTGAATCCCGGCGACAAAAACGCAGAGGCCAAGTTCAAGGAAGTGAGCGAGGCCTATGAGATCCTGAGCGATCAGCAGAAAAAGTCCAGGTATGATCAATTCGGCCATGCAGGGGTTGACCCGAACAGCTTTGGCGGTGCAGGCGCAGGCTTTGGTGATTTTGATTTTGGCGGTATCGGAGATATATTTGAATCATTTTTTGGCGGCGGAGGCTTCGGACGTTCTTCAAGAAGCAGGTCAGGTCCGCAAAAGGGTGCGGATCTGAAATATTCTCTGCAAATCACTTTTGAAGAGGCTGCATTTGGCACTGAGAAGGAGATCACCGTCAACAGGAATGAGACATGCACCAGTTGTAAGGGTTCCGGAGCCAAGGAGGGTACCAGTCCGACGACCTGCAAACACTGTGGTGGGACTGGTCAGGTGCAGTATAAGCAAAGTACGCCCTTCGGACAGTTTGTTAATGTCAAGACCTGTGATGTTTGCCACGGGGAAGGTAAAATTATTATGGACCCTTGCCCTACCTGTAATGGGAAGGGCAAGGTCCGCAAAACTGTGAAAAGGGTAGTCAATGTGCCTGCCGGTATCGACGACGGACAGACCTTATCTTTGAGAGGAGAGGGCGATCCGGGAGTAAAAGGCGGCCCTGCCGGAGACTTGTATATTACAATCGGCGTAAAGCCTCATCCCATATTCAAGAGGCAGGGCAACGATGTGGTATGCGAGATGCCGATCACATTTACACAAGCGGCTTTGGGAGCTGAGTTGGAGGTACCTACACTGGATGGAAAGGTGAAGTATGATATCCAGGAGGGGACACAGACCGGCTCCATTTTCAGGCTCAAAGGAAAGGGAATCCCGTATTTGAGGGGAAATGGCAGGGGCGACCAGTATGTAAAGGTTGAGATCGATGTACCCAAGAAACTCAACGAAAAGCAAAAGGAGCTGCTCAGGCAGTATGCCGAAATCAGCGGTGATGAAGCCTGCGAGAAGCGAAAGAGCTTTTTTGAAAAAATGAAAGATGCACTTGGGATGTAGAAGAGGAAGCAGATTATGAAATAACAAGAAAACTTGGGACAGGGGTTTTTAACAGATGAAGTGGACCGAAGTTATCATAAAGACGACAGAAGAAGCCAGCGATGCGGTGTCTGAGATGCTGAGCTCCATCGGAGCCGGAGGAGTAGTCATTGAAGATCCTAATGAGATCAGAAGACAGATCGAAAGCCCGGATTCGCTGGATTATGCCGATAAGGAATTTATGGATTCTCTGGGCACGGAGGTTACGGTCAAGGCGTATTTTAACGAGGCTATGACACCGGAAGAGCTTTCCGTGCTGATCAGAGAAAAGCTTGAATTTATTTCACGGTTTCTTGAGGTTGGGAAGGGGTATACCGGTTATAAAGCGGTAGACGACCAGGATTGGGCAACGGCATGGAAGAAGCATTACAAGCCTTTCCATATTTCCGATAGTGTGGTGATTAAGCCCAGTTGGGAGGAATATGAGAAGAAGCCAGGTGAGATCATTATTGAGTTGGATCCTGGGATGGCTTTTGGCACAGGAACTCATGAGACGACCAGGTTGTGCTCCCAATTGCTTGAGAAGTATGTTAGAGACGGTGACAGAGTCATAGATGTTGGCTGCGGCACCGGGATACTTTCCATTATTTCTGTGAAGCTTGGCGCTGCTCATGTTAAGGCGATTGATATTGACGAGGTCGCAGCCAGAGTTTCTCTTGAGAACTGTGCTATCAATGGCGTGTCTGATAAAATATCCGTCTCCAGGGGCGTGCTGGCAGATTTAGATCCTCAGAAGGCCGATATTGTAGTTGCGAATATTATCGCAGATGTGGTCATCGGTCTTTCGGGTCTGATGCCGCAATATCTGAAGCAGGGAGGGATCCTGCTAACCTCCGGGATCATAAGGGAGCGTAAAGATGACGTTTTAAAGGCATATACCGCAATGGGATTTGAATTAATCAGTGTGGATGAAATGGGTGAATGGGTGGCGATAGTTTTTAGATGTCCAGATTCTTTATAAGTCCTGAAAGCATTAATTTAAATAGTGGGAGCATCACGGTAACTGGCGAGGACGTCCGACATATCGGCAATGTCCTCAGAGCCATACCCGGTGATGTTCTCGTGCTTTCTGATGGCTTGGGTATGGATTATGAGGCGGTTATTGAACATATCGGCAAGGACGTTATTCTAACAAGGATAACCGGCTCAAGACCTAACCGGACAGAGCCTCCTATAGGGCTCACTCTTTTTCAGGGGCTTCCGAAGGCAGATAAAATGGAGTATATCATACAAAAATGTATAGAACTTGGTGTGAAGCGAATTGTCCCGGTAATGACTGCCCGGTCAGTAGTGAAATTTTCCAATGCTAAAGATTCTGCTGCAAAAACTGTCAGATGGAGGCGTATTGCACTGGAGGCGGCCAAACAATGCGACCGGGGAATTGTTCCGATTGTGGAGGAGCCGGTCCGGTTAGAAAAGGCATTGGAAATGTCCTCAGACTGCGGCCTGAAGCTTATTCCCTACGAAGAGGAGAGTAAAGGGAGCCTAAAGGAGCTACTGCGGCAATACGGCAGCAATTCCGGCGATTCCAAAATTTCGACTGAATGCAGCCCTTCTCGTGCGATTAACGTACACGTTGGAATCCTGATTGGACCTGAAGGCGGATTTGAACCCGATGAGGTCGAGAGGGCCGCAAGGAGCGGCTTCAGTCCCGTAACGCTTGGTCCGAGGATACTTCGTACTGAAACCGCCGGTATGGCCGTGGCCTCTATAATTATGCATGAAATCGGCGATATGAGCAAGTAAGGGTGGGCGGCTAAGAAAAACTGAGAAAATTAATGAAATAGCCTTTTAATTGACTGTAATTGTGTTATAATACCAATAAACAAAAAAAGTCGGCAAGGGGTTCGTATGATAAAGAGTATGACTGGCTTTGGCCGTGGAGAGAATTCACAGGACGGCAAGGAATTCACCGTTGAAATAAAGACAGTGAACCACAGATATTCGGATGTTTTCATCAGGATGCCGCGGCAGATAGGTTTTTTAGAGGATAAGGTCAGGGAACTGGTCGGGAAAGCCGTCTCACGTGGTAAGATTGATGTTTATATTACATATTCTAATTATAGCGACGATGCAAAACTAGTCACACTGGATGAAGGATTGGCTAAGACATATATTTCTGCAACGCAGTCGCTCAGGGACAAATTTGCACTAAAGGATGATATCACTGTATCGCTTATTTCCAGGTACCCTGATGTATTAAAGGTTGAACAGGCGCAGGAGGATGAGGAGCTTCTCTGGTCGCTTCTGAAAACAGCCGTCGTAAAAGCTCTTGACGCGCTCATTAAAATGCGGGAAGTTGAAGGAGAGGGCCTGAGAAATGTCCTGCTTGACAGGGCAGATTATATTGACAGTATCGTGGAGGAGATCGCAAAGCGTGCTCCGGAGATTCCAAAGGAATATAAACTGAAACTGACAACGCGCATTAAGGAACTGCTCGATCAGCAGCCCATAGATGAAAACAGGCTTGCTACTGAAGTGGCGGTTTTTGCGGATAGATGCAGTATAGATGAAGAGCTGGTCAGACTTGCCAGTCATATCGGACAGTTAAGAGAAGCGTTATCTATTGATCAGCCGGTCGGGCGCAAGCTTGACTTTCTTGTTCAGGAGATGAACAGGGAGATTAATACTATCGGTTCAAAAGCAAATGATTTGTCCATCACGAAAAATGTCGTGGAGGTCAAGAGTGAAATCGAGAAAATTAGGGAACAGATACAGAATATCGAATGATACAGGGAGAGGACAGTTCCCTGGCAAGTAAAGGAGGATTGCTTATGAAACTGATCAATATTGGCTTTGGCAATATTGTTTCTGCAAACAGGCTTGTTGCTATTGTCAGTCCTGAATCGGCACCAATTAAAAGAATCATTCAGGAAGCCCGCGACAGGGGAATGCTAATAGACGCCACTTATGGAAGAAGGACCCGCGCGGTCATCATTACGGATAGTGACCACATCATTCTCTCAGCCGTACAGCCTGAAACGGTTGCTCACAGGTTGAATGCGAAGGATTCGGAATTGGTTGACGACAGCCAGGAAATCGTTGAAGAATAATTATTAAGGGAGAGGCAAAAATGATTTATCCACCACTCAGTTCATTGTTAAGTAAGGTAGACTGCAGATACACGTTGGTTGTCGCAGCAGCTAAAAGAGCCAGACAGTTATCGGAGGGAGCACACAGGCTGACGAGATGCGCTTCGGATAAGCCGGTTACCGTAGCTCTAAATGAGATCAACGAAAATAAGATAACTTATATCAGGACCAAAAGCGGAATAAAGTGAGTTCGCCCATATAGATCGGATAATGAGTGGGTTAAGGCGCAAGAACACGCCTTAACCTTTTTACAATCAGAAACATTATGTGATCATTATACGAAAGGAGGCTGTGATGATGACATTGAAGGGGAAATCGGTAGTAGTGGGCGTTTGCGGTGGTATTGCCGCTTATAAGGTTGTTGATGTGGTCAGCAGGCTGGTAAAGCTCGGCGCTTGCGTGGATGTCATTATGACCGCTAATGCACAGAAATTTGTCACGCCGCTCACATTCCGATCGATTTCTCACACTCCTGTGATCACAGATATGTTTTCCGAACCCGTACAATGGGACATCAGACATATTTCATTGGCACAGAAGGCGGATTTACTGCTGATTGCGCCTGCAACTGCAAATATTATCGGAAAGCTGGCTTCGGGAGTTGCGGATGACATGCTAAGCACGACTGTTATGGCAGTCAAGGCACCGGTACTGATTGTGCCCGCTATGAATTACGATATGTATGCCAATCCCATAGTTCAGCAAAATATACAAAAGCTGAAGGCGCTTGGATATTTCTTTATGGAGCCCGAGACCGGAAGGATGGCGGAAGGTTCTTCGGGAAAAGGAAGGCTGCCGGAGCCCCCCGCTATTGTTGAGACTGTGACTAGGATGATAAAACCGGTACGAGACCTTGAGGGCATGAAGATCCTTGTGACAGCCGGGCCGACCAGGGAAGCCATAGATCCTGTCAGATACCTGTCAAATCATTCCTCAGGGAAGATGGGATTTGCCGCTGCAGAAGCAGCGATTGCCAGGGGAGCACAGGTTTTGTTGATCTCAGGGCCTGTTTCCATTGAAAAGCCCCAAGGTGTGGACTATATTTCTGTGATATCAGCCGATGAGATGTATGCCGCGGTGATGAAGCATTTTAACTCCTGCGACGCTGTTATCATGGCGGCAGCCGTAGCGGATTACCGGGCGGAAACACCGGTTGACAGGAAAATTAAGAAAAATGATGATGACATGACATTGAGGCTTGTAAAAAATAAAGATATCCTGAAAGAGTTGGGCAGTATAAAAGGTGAACAGATACTGGCCGGGTTCTGTGCCGAGACGGATCACCTGTTGGAGAATGCTGCCAGAAAAGTACGGGAGAAGAACCTGGATTTTATTGTGGCAAATGATGTGACCATGGAGGGCGCAGGTTTTGGTTCTGATACAAATATAATCAAAATATTGAGAGCGGATGGTACCATGGATGAGCTTCCGCTGATGAGCAAGCTGTCGGCTGCACACAGGATCATGGATGAGATCGCCAGGTTTGCAAAGACGAAAAAGAACAATACAGCTGAGAGATAATAGAAGGCTGTGGAAGATAGATGGTTGTAGGAATAAATGATTGAAAAGAATAAATATGACAGATGGAGGCATTTGAAACATGGTAGCGGAAAAGTCGATGGAGAAGATAGTAGCTCTAGCAAAAAACAGAGGATTTGTTTATCCGGGTTCGGAAATATACGGCGGACTTGCTAATGCTTGGGATTACGGCCCGTTGGGCGTTGAGCTCAAGAATAATGTTAAGAGGGCATGGTGGAAAAAGTTTATTCAGGAAAGCCCGTACAATGTTGGCGTGGATTGCGCCATTCTTATGAATCCGCAGGTGTGGGTGGCCTCCGGTCATGTGGGCGGCTTCAGCGATCCTCTGATCGACTGCAAGAACTGTAAGACCAGACACAGGGCTGATAAACTGATCGATGACTGGAATAAGGAAAACGGGATAGACCTTTCAGTGGATGGCTGGAAAAATGAGCAACTGATGGATTACATAAAGGAAAAGGATGTTAAATGCCCGGGATGCGGTTCAGGCAACTTTACAGAGATCAGAAAATTCAATCTGATGTATAAAACCTTCCAGGGCGTCACAGAGGACTCCAAAGCGGAAATATACCTTAGGCCGGAGACTGCTCAGGGCATTTTTGTTAACTTTAAGAACGTACAGAGAACGACTAGAAGGAAAATTCCTTTTGGTATCGGACAGATCGGCAAGTCTTTCCGCAATGAGATCACTCCCGGTAACTTTATATTCAGGATCCGGGAATTTGAGCAGATGGAGCTGGAGTTTTTCTGCGAACCCGGAACGGACCTGGAATGGTTCCTGTACTGGAAGGATTTCTGCTTCAACTGGCTGCTTAATCTTGGACTGGTGAAGGATAATCTCAGGCTCAGGGATCATAAAAAAGAGGAGCTGTCCCATTACAGTAATGCTACCACGGATATCGAATTCAAATTCCCGTTTGGATGGGGAGAGTTGTGGGGCATAGCAGACAGAACCGACTATGACCTGAAGCAGCACATGAAACACTCAAAGGATGATCTGTCCTATTTCGATCCGGTCACCAATGAGAAGTATGTGCCATATTGCGTAGAGCCTTCCCTTGGAGCGGACAGGGTGACGCTTGCTTTTCTATGTGATGCATATGATGAGGAAGAGGTTGCCGAAGGAGATGTCAGAACAGTATTGCGTTTCCATCCTGCCCTTGCGCCTGTCAAGATCGGCGTGCTTCCGCTTTCAAAGAAGCTTGGCGATGAGGCATACAAGGTATATGAACAGCTTTCCCGTAAATACTGCTGTGAGTACGATGAAACCGGAAGTATCGGTAAACGCTACAGAAGGCAGGATGAGATCGGTACGCCTTATTGCATTACCTTTGACTTTGACTCTCTTAATGACGCAAGTGTGACTATCAGAGACAGGGACACCATGACACAGGAAAGAATCAGGATCGATGAGTTGGATGCATGGTTCGAGAAGAAATTTGAGTTTTAAGAAGGCGCCCTTTTGAGGTTACATTCTAGGATTTCTTTATGCCAGGAAAAACGTCGGCATAGTTTGGTTGTATTACCGGCTATGCCGATTTATTCTGTCAATCTGGAAATCATTCAATCACTTTACTATATAGAAGATTAAAGCTTACTGCATAAAATCGCATTTGTATATCCTTAGCAAGTTGATGTATTTGCGTTCTCGGATATCTATAAATCAACTTTTTTAAGGCGTCTTTTGTGTTTAAATCCTTTTTTTATGGGAAAATAGTATTAACA
>JAEYON010000151.1 GCA_023411645.1 Bacillota bacterium
TTGTACGCCAGTATCAAGAACGCCAACAACAGGATAGGTCTTATCTTTTTGGGGCTCTTTTACATCAATAATATGGTCTGAATCAAAGCTATCCAATGTTATTTTGTAAGAAGGCATTGGTTCAATCGAGAATAGTCCTTCAAACTCTTTTATGTCTTCCAAGGAGTGTAAGTTATCAATTGTGACTTTATAAACAACCAAGTCGGGAGTATAGTTTACTTTTGACACTAGCTTTATTCCGTCTATTACGGTGCAAGTTTTTTCGAACAGCTTTCTCACGGAATTATTAAGTTCGTAGTCACAATAATCAATCAATTTAACCTTTAATGGTTTTGACAAGTCTTTTGGTAATTCAATAGTTGGCTCAAAGCTATCGATTTCATCAATAATTGAAATTACATATGAATTCTTTTCATAATTGCTAATTCTCTTCTCGACATTTTCAATTACTTTATCAGTACTAACTTTTATCAATAACTCTCTGTCTCCAGAAAACCCTATAACATTATTGCCTTCAGGAGTCTCAAATAATTTGGATACTTCCTTTCTGTGCGTTTTGGCAATAGCATCAGGATTTATTGCTGTTTTAAGTACAATCGGGAGAAAAGAACCTTTATCACGCTTAGCTTTTAATGCACTTTTAACATATTCTAGATTGTCAACTAAGTCACTTGATTTTGTCCTTAATTCCTCACCTTGTAGCACCCATTTAGGTGGCTTTGAACTTCCACCACCTTCAGTGCCCCTGTCGTCAGTATCCTTTCTTTTTTCGAATATTTTTATAGGTAAATACTTGTCATCCATGGTTTTCCCTCCTTATTCCCCCAATAGATTTCTAACTTGGCGTATTGATATTTTTAAAGTTTTCGCAATATTAGCTTGCGAAACCCCATTATCATTTAAGAATTTGATGATATCTTTTTGTGTAAATGAGCCATGCGTATTGTATAAATAAATTTCGTATATAAAATCATTGAAAGAAACGATATTTTCTCCACTTATAACACTTTTTTTTATGGCATTATAGCTAATGTTTTTTATATCAGAAGAAGATAAATTTTCTAGTAGCTTGGTTACGATATCTATCCTTTTAGATTCAGTTGCAAAATCATAGTTAACGCTTTTTAGAAACAAGTTCATCAACTTTGCAATTTCTTCACTAGTAGGCTTTGGCACTTCGATTATTGTGGAAAATCTTCTCCAAACTGCAGCGTCTAGTAAGTTATGATGGTTGGTAGCTGCAATTAAGATATTATCCTTACTAAAATCGTCTATATTCTGCAATAGGCTATTAACAACTCTTTTGAGTTCACCAAGTTCATGTTGGTCATCACGTGCTTTTGCTATAGCATCAAATTCATCTAAAAATAATATGCAGGGCTTTTTCTTTGCAAAATCAAAAATACTCCTTAAATTCTTTGCCGTGTTTCCTAGAAGTGATGAGACCATAGTATCTAAACGGGCTGTAACTAATGGTAACTGAAGTCTATTGGAAATGTAATGAGCAAGACTTGTTTTTCCACACCCAGGAGGACCATACAGTAAAAGGGATGAAGCCACTTCTAGTCCCATCTTTTGCATCTTTTCTCTATATTTTATTGATTCAATAAAGTCGTCTAGCTTAAGAGTGAGAGATTCGGGCAATATAATGTCATTTGCTTCCTCAGATGCATTTAAAGAAACATCAACTATGCTCAATCTGCTCTCCTGATCAACTGGGGTTGACATAAACTCATCCAGGTGCACAGGATGTACAGATTTATTGCTTATTAGCTTCTTGATTTTTTCTGCTATTTTTATATCTCCAGATTCACTTAGTTTTTTCGCTAAGAGGTTGGAGTAATTGATTACCTTTTCTTTATCTTTGTCTAGTCCGGCCTCTATAATTTTAACAATCTCTGTATACACTGTAATCACCATTCCTATTTTTGTATTTATAATATCACAACTCGTATTAAATGTATAGTATTTCGTTATAATTTTTTCAAAAAACGTAATAAATATTCGATATATTGCGATTTGATATTGAGAATTGTGTAATAGCATCTCATGCAAAGGTTGAAAGTTTAAAATTTATCACAGCGTTTAAATGAAGTATATTTGAAAGAAAGTCCAAACAGATGTATAATTATGTTAATGAAATTTACTAATTTTATGAAGGTGGTAAGAATGGTACAAGGTTTTATTGGCGGGGCAACTTCTTATGAGGAACAATCTTTAGAAGAAATTATTTTGGATATTGAGAATTGGTGCGAATACACAAAAAATAGAAAAGAGTTTTTAGTACTGAGAAAAGATAAGTTGAAAGAAATTGGATTTTGGGATAATATACCTTTCAACTTTCAAATGACTCTAGAAACAACGATTATGTATTTTGATACGGTTATTCATGATTTACACTTGGTTAAGAATTCTATTGTAAATAGTATGGTGTCAGACCGTGAAATTAAGTTGCTGAGGAAGATAGGTGTTAAAGCAAGAGAGTTCAATAAAGAGTATGGCCAAACCTATCGTGAAGAACGTGAATGGAAAAAATATGGCGAACCGGATTTTAAAATTGCAGAAGAGATGTATGCAAAAGGAAGAGATTATTTTGTTACTATGCAAGATGCTTCCAATGCTGCAGCGAGATTGGAGGATTATATGAGTGACTCAAAAGTTGTTAATAACATTATTTCTGTGGGCGGAAATATAAGCAACTCACAAATTCAACAAAATACTACTAATTCAAGTCAGAACATGGCAGTAGATTGTGATTTTGATTATAGTAAAGTTTTGGAAGTATTAAATGAAATTAAGCAATACTTTGATATAAAGGAATTTGATAAAGCATTTGGAGAAAATTCAGCTAAGGTTAAGCAACTCGTTGCTGAAACTATTGAAATGGCTAACGAAAAGGAAGAGCCTTCTAAAATTAAGAAAGCTTTAAGTTTATTAAGAGACTTGGCAGTTGGTATAAGTGGTAGTATTATAGCTACAGGAATTTGCGCTATGATACAGCAATTACCAATGAAGTAGGAGGTGATTTCGAATGTCAATAGTATTAGAACTGCAAAGAGAAGCGTTAGATAGCGATTCTGATATATTAGCATTATTGAGAAAGGCGCTGTTAGTAGCAAGAAAATTAAAATTAACAGAGTTTGGTGAGTGGATTAATAATGAATTGAATGGTTATACGAAACAAGAGCTTATCCCAGAGTATAGAAAAGTTAATGGAGAAGTAAAAGCATGGAATCCATATAATGGCTGGATTCCTGTGGTTCCTGACAATAATGAAATCTCATCTTTGATAACTAGTAGGAAAGTGGCGGATTCTATTCCTAAAATTCAAAGCTTATTACCTTCTGAAAGCCAATTTGTTGTATTTACTTTTCCGCCAGAAATAAATGCACTGCTTGTTAACTGGACAAGTTTTGAAAGTAAATACCAGTTGTTTGTCGGGAAAAATGCTATGCATGATATAGTTGAAAGAGTTAAAAGCGAGATATTAGAATGGGCAATAATTCTAGAAGAAAACGATATATTAGGGGAAAATCTTAGATTTACTGATGAAGAGAAAAATAAAGCTCAAAGTGAACCTGGTATTATAAATTACATAAGTAACTTTTATGGAGATGTGTCCGATTCACAAATACAGCAAGGCACAAAGAATTCTACCCAAAAAAGAATATAATTCAAAGCTTTTTCAATAAAGAATTTAGATGTTTTTGATATAAAATTTATAAATATAAGTGTTTAGAGAGATAAGGTCTTGAAAGTGCTGAGATAGGAGACAACAAAATGGAAGTAAGGTTTTTACTTAGAGATATTAAAGACATAAGTAAAATATACAGTTCTACAAAAGAAGAGTCTGACAAATTTGGTGAGATTACAAAAACGGAATATGTAGCCATAGATTATTATATGGCTGTTTTAAATCAACTAAAGGAATCATGTTGTGAAATTGGCACATACCATCATCAAGGCTGCTTAGAGCGTATCGCTAATGAAGTTTTTACAATCAATACTGAAAATTTCGAATATCATATTTCTTTCACTTTTGATACATATGAGAACCATAATCAGTTATCAATTAAAATAACACTCGATGAAAGCGAATTTTCAAAAACCGAAGATATTAATAGTAACTTGATAAATTTAAATTATGATTTAACATTAGAAAAAATAAAGATACAGCTAAAGGAAATACTAATCAAGGATTGGAGCTCTTGCATTTGGGTGGTGGATGAACAATCTGCGGATCTAGCTGTAAAGCTTTATGGATTATTGTATAATACAGAAAATCATATTCGGGCTTTTGTTAATAGAGTTATGACAGCAAAGTTTGGTGTTAAATGGTTTGAGCTACTTGAATTTAAAAAAGCCCATGCCGATTATGAAAAGACCAAAGTTGACTTTAAAAGGACAGTTCCATGTTTTATCAATATCGATGATAAGCTTTTGTCATTAACGATTGATACTTTGCTGCAAATTATAAATGGAATTAAGATATACGAGAGGTCTTTGGAAATAGTACCAGATATTCAGCAGAAGCTTATTGAAAAATTGATTCAGTTGGATAATAACTCCTTATATGAGCAGCTAAGAGGATTGTTAATTTCAAAATATGATCTTTGGAATGATGTGTTTTCGCCGTTATTTAGTAATTGCCCAAACATAGAGCAAGAGATGAAAAATATCATTAAAAACAGAAATCACATTGCTCACAATAAACTGATTGACAGAAGTGCATATATTAAAATGAAGGAAAACATAAATACTGTAAAAGGGTTTATCACTAAAGCAGAAATGAAGTTTGATGAAATTGCAGTATCTGATGAAATGTATGAGACATGGGAAGCTATTGATGAAAATGAGCGAGAAAATAAGGAATATATTAATCAAAGAATTGAGGATGAAACTGGTATAATTATAAGAGATGAGAAAAGTATTTTTGAATATTACAGTGACTACAGCTATGATTTGTATATGACAATTAGTGATGGTGAATATTTCAACAACTCTGTCATTATATCAGACTATACCAAACCTAAAATCGTACAAACCGAACAAAAAATATTTTCTGTAAAAAGCAATGTAAAAGATGAATATGGATTTGATACTTTTGTTCAGTTTGATATTACAGAAGGTCAGGGCGAGGAAAGCAACATGCTAATTGTTGCAAAAAATGAGAATAAAATTATTCTTGAGACTACAATTCAGTATCGAAATGGGGAAGCCCATGAAGATTATATGGAATGTACATATATACCAGATGGAGATTCTTTTATTGATGAAGATGCTGTAAAAACATTTACAAATGAACTAATTGAGTATATACAGGATGAAATGAATGAGATAAAAAATGAGATTGATGCCATGAAATACAGTGTTGTAAAAGATGGAGGAGAACTTCCGGTTGCTGATATCCCTTGTTGGAGTTGTTGTCAGGAATATATATCAGTTAATGATGACATATATCCCTTTGGGAAATGTATTAATTGCGGAGAATATAATGAATTAAAAAAATGTGGACGATGTGAAAGTCTGTACGACCCTGATGAAGGTAATGACTTTTTATGTGGGTATTGTAAATCAAAATTTGAATCAGAGTAGGTAATCTGTCATCGAACATAAAGAGGGGGTAGCTATGGGATATTCATACAGAGGAGTAGTGGAAGGATTGGGGCTCTATTCATCAATGCGAAATATTAATGTAGAAATAGGAACATTTAAGCATGAGTATAATGCCGTGCTTTCTGATGTTATTTTTGATACAAGGAGTTCGGATGGGTGGAAATTAATTTTTATTAAACGCATAGATGGATGTTCTTGAAATTCAAATTCAGCAAGGATATAGATTTACTATTGAAGTGAGTATGGCTTATAACCAGTTTAAAGAATATTTTGGGATTGGTGGTGGCAAAGGAGAATTTAGTATTAAAGATTTTGTAAGTCACTTAAGTGGGCAAGTTCCTTTGGAGTATCGCATTTCAGACGAAAAAAGAAAAACAATCCTACGATACGACAAGCTGGATTGTGAGAGCGATGGAATATATCCTATCGGACTAACAAATTGGGAAGTTGTCCATGCCAAAAACCCTAAATTACCGAATGATAAATATCATAGAACAGCTAAGAATATAGCTAAGACAAAAGAATTGTATCCAGAAATTTATGAGGCTACTAAGAATTTAGACATTACAATAATCTATGGACTTGAACCAATCGAAAAACTGATGATATAAAGTCAGGAAGATGGTGACATTTCGTAGAGGACATTCTGAAGAGGGTGTGCGCTTTTTAACGCATAAGCTATACTTTTTAACGGAATAAAAATTACCTTTTCATATTGTAAACGCCGTTAAATTGTATTAAAATCAGAGTGATTAGCCAAAACTGATACCGCAGATTGATACAATGTATTTATCTGCGGTGTCGTTTTTTATATTCTGAAAACCCCAGATGTCAATGACTTTTGAACCCCTATGGTGCATTTAGACTCTATCGGTACCTATATATAGCACCGAATCGGTGTAATTTTCATCTAAACTGAAGCCAATACACGGTATATTGTGGCAAGTAATAAAAAGGGCTCCCGCCGGAGACTCATCTCCTTGGAAACCCTTTGTGTCGTGTTTCAGTGGGCCAGGCTGCTTCGCGGGACGTATTTGAATGTGACCGTGAAGGTTTTGATTTCAGTGTAGTCTTTTGGGTTCAGGAGCGTGGCGGACGCGCCCGTGGGGCTCCCGTCAACGGTGCGCACACCGGATGGAACCGTTTTGACCCATTCGTTATAGAGGTTGACTCGGGTGCATATGTCGTCATCGGCGGTCGTGTAAGGTTTTCCGGAAAGGGTACAGGATTTGCCGTTGATCTTTATGTCGATAATGATGAGAACATGGTCCGGAAAAAGGATTTCACCGTTGGAAATTCCAAGGGCCGAAAAGGCGAAGCTGTTTGCATAACCCGAACTTGTGCCTGTAAAATCAAGGCCTGTGGTATAGATGCCTTCACTGGTAATTTCGACGTCCGCCGCTGCAACGCCGTCAGTCTTGGAATCGGGATTATAAACGTCTCCCACGCTGTACGTTACACCATAATCGGCACTGTTGAACATAATCCAGGCAATGGCTTTTTGGGTCCCATTCCTGGACGACGTGGGGATACTGCTATCGGGTGCTGCTGCAAAAGCTTTGTCCATGGCGGTTTTTGCGGCCGCTGCTTTTTCGTTTTCCTTCACATTTGACTGAGATGTCAGACTGCGGTCTTTAAAAACCTTCGCAACATTATCATCAATGAAGCCGAGATTTTTTCTGACGAAGTGGCTGCTACAGTCCCAAAGCATCGGGGCATATCCGTACAAGTCGCAGTTGTTGAGAAAATTATTGAAGAAGTCGACAGTATTGCTTTTTACCGAGCCGTCGCTGTTAAGAGCGACGGAATATTCACCGATGACAATGCCGTAACCCTGCTTGGTGAACTTTGTCATCTTGGCAAGGAGATCGTTCTGTTCGGTATAATCATTTTTGGTCCCCCATTTGGAGAGGCTTGTAGTGCCGGCGTAACCCCAGGGCGTGTAGTAATGGACTGAAAGTAGAAGCTTGTCTTTTGCTTTATCGGTCGGCATGATGAAACGGTTGTCAACGGTTTTGACGATATCAGTGTTATACCCGGCAATCAGAAGAAAGCGCTGTGCATTATTGCCGCCGGTGCTTCTGACCGTGTCGACGAAGGTCTGGTTGATTTTATTTGTCATTTCGTAGCACTCATTCTCGGAAAGTGTGCCTGAATCCTTGGCAATATCAATATCGTTCAATCTGTTGCCAAGCTCTTCATTTGCGGATTCAAAAATAAGGCGGTCTGAATAATCCTTATATTCTTCAGATATTTGAGTCCACATGGCTATGTACATTTTCATCGCGTTGTCACGCGTCTGCTGTGAGGCTGAGCCGAACATACCCCACCAGCCGCCGTCCCAATGGTCGTTGACCACAACGTACATATCTTCATCAAGAGCATATTTGATTATTTCACCGACACGGTCAAGATAATCCTTGCCGATGGTATAATCTCCGCTTTCAAAATTCATGGCATTTGTCCAGGCGACGGGAATTCTCAGTGAATCGAATCCGGCAGCCTTCATGCTGTGTATAATTTCTCGCGTGGTAACAGGCTGTCCCCAGAATGTTTCATAAGCGGAAACTTTGGCGCCAACACCCAGGCTGATGCGTCCGTATGCTTCCATGGTATTGCCGAGGTTGATACCGTTGCCCATCAGAGAGGCCATCTCAAGGGAAGTAGGAGCTTTGGCAGCGTTGCTGCCATCAGACTCTCCGGATGAAGGCTCACCGTTCGCGTCGGCAATGTCCGGCGCACCGGCGGCTGAATCCGGCGTTGTGGACGATTCGGATGCGGTCGGCACTGTGATGTTATCGGCATCTTTATCGCCAGTGGTGCTGACCGACTCGTCGACGGATGATTCGGGTGAAGCAGTTGATTCCGATGAAGTAGTTGAAACCGGTGAAGCGGTTGAATCCGGCGTTTCGGTTATTGTTGATGATGGGGTACTGCCGGCTTCCTTGTCCGTGCCGCTGCAACCCGTTATGGCAGATGTCAATATAAAAATGATAAAAAGGCAGGATAAGGCTCTGTTCATGTTGGTGCTCATAAGATTATTCCTCCCAATTTTGCTGTCCAGACCGGACAAGTTACGTCAAACTGCTTGCTGATGAGGCTACTTTGCTTTTTGGTGTTCTCCCATTGTAATATTATAACAGAAAAAGAGTGATTTAGCTATATACTTTCGAAAACGTTTTTGAATAAGTGCTGATATATTTGTTTCGCTTATAATATAGCGTTTAATTTGGATATTGACATTTACTTTAAAAAGGATTTATTATTAATTTATAGACATTATCGAAAACGATTTCGAATATTGGGGGATTAGTTTGGTAACACTCAAACAACTATCGCGGATATGTGGCATGTCAGTATCTACTGTGTCGAAAGCTATGAACGGCCAACCGGATGTTAAACCGGATACAGCCGAACGTATCAGACAGGTAGCGCGTGATTTGGGATATCATCCAAACGCGGCCGCACGTTCTCTTAAGACCAAACGGTCATATAATATCGGTGTTTTGTTTGCCGATCGAATCAATCATGAATATTTTGCGAATGTTTTAGACAGCATCCGCAACACGGCAGCGGATTTTGGGTATGACATCATGTTCATCAGTAACCGGATTGGTGACTCGGAAATGAGCTTTTACAGTCACGCCGCCTATCGGAACTGTGACGGCGTCATAATTATTGAGGCGCGGTTTGAGGATCCTGATATCGTCGAACTCGCAGCCAGCGATCTGCCGGTTGTCGTACTCGACCATGTTTTTCCCGGGCGTGTTTCGATCATGTCGGAAAACGTGGAGAGCATGGTCGAAATCATGCATTACGTCGTCGGCAAGGGTCACCGAAAAATCGCTTTTATCCACGGTCAGGAAAATGGTTTCATCACTCAAAAGCGTATCGCCGGATTTTACAAAGGATGCATGGAGCTTGGTATACGGACACCCGAAGAATATATCGTCAAGGGGAAATACCATGATCCGGAGGAAAGCGCCTTGGCGACGGAAAAGCTTCTTTCCCTTTCGTCTCCACCGACTTGCATTTTATACCCTGACGATTATTCGTATCTTGGGGGTTTGAACATGATCGAGAAACTCGGCCTATCCGTTCCGGAGGATGTAAGCGTGGTCGGATACGATGGAATTAATCTTTCTACACATCTACGTCCGGAACTTGCTACTTATTGCCAGGATGCCGAGATGATTGGCAGGCAAGCCGTAGTAACGCTTATCGAGCAGATCGAACAGCCGCAAAAGCAACAAAATGAACAAATCTTCATCAAAGGCACGCTTCAGCCGGGAAATTCCGTTAAGCAGATCGTCGAATAGACGGATAGTAGGCTAAACAACAAAAAGGTATATCAAGCAGACTGAAGAGCCGTGACAGTAAATTCTAATAAATTCTGATTGGAACGGAGCCGCATTGACGGTTGAGATAAAGAATAAAAACGGAGCTTTCCGCATCGCTGGGAAACGGAATTGAAAGACAGGCTTTGTAAGGTCTGATTTCCTTTACGGTAAGGAGGTACCGTCTTTGAATTTATCTTAAAATGGCAGGCGGGAGACCGTTATGCAACCACTAAACACAATATGAAAGGGGAAATATAATGAAAAAGATGCTCATTTCTCTATTGCTGGTATTGGTTCTGATGATTGGTATCACAACTCCTTCCTTTGCGGACACGGCCATCGGCAGCGATGTAGCGTATCTGATGTACGCCGATGCTGCCTGGGCAAACCAGTACTGGGGCTCTGACGACGCTGGCGTCGTAAAGGTGACTAATGCAAACATCAAAGGTTCAGGCGACTACAAGATCGGACTCGATTTTACCGGGACACAGGATGGTGCGGCAAGCGGCATAGCCTTCACGGCGATCGGTATCAAAACGGGCGAATTTACCTACCCCAACGCGACGATTGAACTTAAGTCAATCAAGATCAACGGTGTAGATGTTGCTTTCACAAAGGGTTATACAAGCTCGGACGACAGTATTACCACCCGTATGAATATTTACAATGAATGGGTGTCGGAGCTTCCCGCCGATGCCAGAAGCTTTGACGGAGATATTTCCAATGCATCGGCCATCGTCGTACCCAAAGATGCATTCGCTTCCGTCAAGACGATCGAGGTATCTTTTAAGCTGCACGAAGCTTCGGATGTGGCTTACCTGATGTATGCGGACTCCAGTTGGACATACCAGTATTTTAACGATGGCAGTGAAAGCGCTATTGTAGCGAATAACGCGACGATCGATGGTCCCGGCACATACACTGTGGGCCTCGATTTTACGAAAACGGCAGACAAAAAGGCAACGGGCGTCGCTTTTTCCGCGCTCGGGATTACCAGGGGTGAAAAGAATTTCCCCGGCTATTGCATAACTATCAAGGACATTAAGGTCAACGGTAAGTCAATAAATTACAAAAAGGGATATACAAGTTCCGATGACAAGATCTGTACACGCATGAACATCTTTAACGAATGGGTGTCGGAGCTTCCCAAAGATGCTAGGTCTTCCGACGCAAAGACCGATGATGCCAGTTGGGTGATCATCGACAAGGCGGCATTCGATTCTGTCGAAACGGTTGAAGTGACGTTTGATTATTCATTACCTTCGGCACAGGCGTATATCATGTTTGCTGATACAGCCTGGAAATATCAATACTTCGGTGATGATGTAGATACCGGAATCGTTGCAACAAATGCAACTGTGACGGGAGCAGGCGCGTACAAGGTAGCTCTGGACTTCACGGGTACGGCGGATAAAGCCGCAACTGGCGTCGCGTTTACCGCACTTGGATTAAAGGGTGCTGAAATTACGCATCCCGGCTGGTTTATACGCATTGATTCAATCAAGATCAACGGCGCTGAAGTGGATTTTACAAAAGGTTATACAAGTTCGGACGATAAAATAGAATCCCGTATGAATATCTATAACGAATGGGTTTCGGCGCTTCCGGACGACGCACGTTCTTATGACAAAAACCTGGATAAGGCAAGTGCGAAAATTGTTGACACTAAAGTATTCGCATCCGTAAAGACTATGGAAGTCGCTTTCACCTATATCCGCGGCGAAAAGCCGGTAAAGGCTGAAGGTCCGAAAATCGACACGGAAGCTGCACTGGCGGCGGATTATAACGCTTACTTCGGAATTCAAACAGCAAACTACATTTTCCGTAACGCCTGGAATGAACCGAATTATGGCAAAGCTAAAGAAAATTTCACACACCTGACCGGATGGGATGCCGACAACAACCAGGTTGATTATGGCGGATCCTTTACGGATGCTGCGATTAAAGGTAATGGTACATATACGGTCGGTGTTAATCTCGGCTCCATGGGCCTGGGTACAGACCAGACGCTGCGTATGCTTTTCATATCTACCGATATTCCCAGCCAACTGGTCGATGACGGCCTGGTTACGATCAGTGATGTGAAAACATCGTTTGACGGCGGAAAAGCCCAGACGGCATTCACGGTCAATACCGATGGCGATTTAGTGCAACTCGACATTCTTAATGAATATACTTCAACCGGAACGGAGGCCATTGCGTACAAGATGCCGGCCAAGGGTATCACTATTACCTTTACGGTTTCCGGTTTGAGCAAGGACGCTGGCGCACAGGAAACATCGACGACATCTACAACTGCGTCTGCAACTACGCCTGCAACAACGCCTGCAACTACGACTCCTGCCGAACTGCCGAAGACCGGCGGACTTCCAAGTGAATTACTGTATGTATTGGGTGGTGTAGTCACATCACTTGGAATCTTCCTGAAGAGAAAGAGTGATAAGAACTCCTGATCCATAGGTGAAGTGCGGTTCTCTTTCGAGGGAGCCGCACCTTCACATTCCATATCTTTGTCACCTTTACGATACATGATCCAAGCTGTTATCGTTAAAGGGGGAAGGACATGACCATGAATAATATAGAAATACAATCAAATGAACTTAAAATTAAAATACCATCAGTAATACTGCATGGTACTCTTCGCATATGCTCGTTATGTTTATGCATATTTATGTTTTTCCCCGGACTTAATCCGGGTCATATTTCGAAACTGATCAATAAGAATATTTCGCTGTTCACGACTGCGTTTTCCTTTTCAAGTCTTACCACGAAGTTTACCGCCATGTTCAGGCAAGGTGCGGTTAATAAATCTACGTTTGTAATATTAAGCGCCGCATCAGCTGTCATGATCATCGGTGCGATCCTGTGTGGAATAGGCGGATGCATGTCGCTGGGCAACAATCGCATGAAGTCGCGCGGGATTTGGTTCCCTGTCGTGGGATCCGTTATTATGTTCGGTGGGCTCGCTGGCATTTATGTGTCTTTTTTACAGCTTCAAGCTTCGAAAGGCGCAAAACGTGCACAGGTGCTCTTTCCTTCCAGCTTTAATTTATACACAGCCCTGGTGATTTTATTACTGCTAGTCAGCGTGGTAATACTTGTGTCCGAGCGACGGACTGAGAAGGAAGAAAAGATGGAGATGCCTGAAAAATACTCACTCTTTCTCATGCTGCTGCCCATTATATTTCTGACATTCGTCTTTTTATACCTACCTCTCTGGGGATGGCGCTATTCATTTTTTGATTATTCGGCTGGCACAACGTTGGAAGCGAAAAATTTCGTCGGTTTTAAATGGTTTACGATTTTGTTCCAGAACGCCGCGACGGTCAAAGATATCCTGCGTGTTCTGCAAAACACTTTGGTGATGAGCGGTCTGGGTATTCTGACAAGTTGGGTGCCAATGGTCTTTGCCATTTTTCTGAATGAAATAAGAAGTAACCGCTTTAAGCGGATTGTTCAAACAATAACGACAATTCCAAACTTCATCAGCTGGGTGCTGGTTTATGCAATAGCGCTGGCGATTTTCAGTGCGGACGGTTTTTTCAATACATTCCTCTCCCTTTTTAATGCCAACTCGCAGACGAACTGGCTGATGAACCCGGACAATATCTGGATCAAGATGCTTCTGTGGGGTATGTGGAAGGGTCTTGGCTGGGGCGCGATTGTTTATATCGCGGCGATCTCGGGTATTGATCAGCAGTTGTATGAAGCCTCTAAAATAGATGGTGCGGGTCGTTTTCAGAGGATGTGGTACATTACGGTGCCAGGCCTTATGTCCACCTATTTGGTGCTTCTGCTGCTTACGATCGCGGGAGCCCTCAACAACGGCCTGGAACAGTATCTGATGTTTCAAAACGCGGCCACCAAGGAACCGGTTGAAGTATTGGATTTATTTGTTTACAACATCGGTATTGATGGCGGAAGAATTCCGCTTTCGACTGTTATCGGAATGTCCAAATCACTGATCAGCATCGCGCTCCTGCTTTTCGCGAATAAGGTGTCAAAGCTGGTTCGCGGCGAAGGCATAATTTAGGAGGTGGAGGATGAATAATCTAAAGGAGCATAGTTTTAAATCAGGCCATTCCGCATTTCGCAGGCGTCCGGGCGAAGTGGTATTCGATGTAATCAACGTCACGATGTTCACACTTTTTATGTTGCTTTGCATTTTCCCGTTCTACTATCTGTTTATCAATACTATTTCCAACAACGACCTCGTCACGAAGGGTGCGATTACATATTTCCCCATCGGTATTAATATTTCAAACTACATCGCACTCAAAGACGTCAGTGATCTGGGCAGCGCATTTACTGTGACGATCGCGAGAACAATCTTTGGGACGGCGTTGATGGTGTTTGCAAGTGCTTTGGCAGGTTATCTCGTTACCAAGCAGAAGCTCTGGAAGCGAAGCTTATGGTACCGTTACATAGTTATCACTATGTATTTTAACGCCGGTTTGATACCTTGGTACATGAATATGCTGATGCTGGGTCTGACAAACAACTTTCTTGCATATATAATTCCAGGCATCGTCGCACCGTTTAATATCATTCTTGTCAAAACGTACATCGAGTCGATTCCCGCTGAATTGGAAGAGAGCGCATTCATAGACGGCGCCTCAACATTCACGATTTTTCGCAGGATCATATGGCCTCTTTCAAAGCCGATCCTCGCTACGATCGCGATTTTCGGAGCGGTTGGAAACTGGAATTCATTCCAGGATTCTCTGATCCTGATGAAAGGAGCACCTCAACTGTACACACTGCAGCACAGATTGTACGTATACCTTGTTAAAGCATCTGATCTGGAGACTGTTATGGCTGGCGGTGCAGGTGTGACAACGGTGCTGGAAAACTCTCTAAACTCAAAAGTCGTCAAGTACACGATTTCAATGGCCACAATAATACCAATTTTGTTCGTTTACCCGTTCATGCAGCGGCATTTTGTCAAGGGTATCATGCTTGGCGCAATAAAGGGGTAATTTTAGTGAAGACTCAGATAATCAGGCCATACGGTCTGAATACGAACATATTAAAATGAAAGGGTGCTCTGAATGAAAAAGTTGAAAGGAATCAAAAGGATCGGATCTATAATCCTGAGCGTGACGCTTATCTTCACCGTGATGTTCGGAATTACCGGCTGTTCGGAAAGCAATCAACCAACAGACGGTCAGCCTGCACCAGGAGTAACGGAAGAACAGTCAGCATCAGGAGTAACGGATGATAAGTCAGCATCAGGAGTAACGGATGATCAGCCTACACCAGGAGTAACGGATGATCAGTCAACGCCGGAGGCAACAGACGATCAATCAACACCAGATCAGTCAACGCCGGAGGCAACAGACGACGAGTCAACGCCAGATGCAACAGAAAGCCAGGTTGTGGCTAACAAACCGGACGAAATGATTACGCTGGATGTGTACACTCAGCTTGCCAACTGGAGCGGTATGCAGACAGGTTGGTATGCTGCTCTGCTGAAGGACAAATTCAACGTTCAACTGAACATCATTCCCGATCAGGAAGGAACATACGAAACGCTTGTGGAATCAGGCGATATGGGCGACATCATCGTCTGGGGAGATAACGGAAGGGATTACAAGAACGCCGTGGAACTCGGACTCCTTTATGATTGGGAGGAAGGCGATATCTGCAAGACCTATGCTCCGGTTATCTGGAATAAAGCTAAGACTGCTCTGGAGACAAACAGAAAAATCTCCGGAGACGGAGCGATTCATGGTCTCGGCCACGGCCTAGCTTCGAGTAAGAGTGATCATCAGAGCTTCTTTTACACATGGGATATCCGGTGGGATTTATACAAGCAGCTTGGTTATCCGGCTGTAAAGAATCTTGATGACTATTTCAATGTTCTCAAGAAAATGAAGGAGATCTGCCCGAAAGACGAGAACGGCAAGGAAACATACGCCGTATCTCTCTGGCCCGACTGGGATGGAACGATGGTCATGTATGTCAAGGCGATGGCGACGGCTTACTACGGCTATGATGAATTGGCTGCCGGGCTGTATGATCCGAAAACGGGCACGTACCACGATGAGCTTGAGGAAAACGGACCATACCTGAATATGCTGAAATTCTTCAACAAGCTCTATCAAAATAATCTCCTCGATCCCAACTCCATGACACAGACATATGACCAAATGGCCGATAAAGTCAAGGCTGGCGGTACATTCTTCTCCATCTTCAACTACGCCGGATCCTCTGGCTATAACACGACCGAACATATTAAACAGAACAAGATGATGAAACCGATGGTTCCCACAGACGCAGCTCCGGCTGTCTACGGCATGAGCCTGCTCGGCGGCAACCGCCTCTGGACGATCGGTGCATATTCGGAATATCCCGAGCTCTGCATGGAGATCCTTAACTATCTCTATACACCGGAAGGTGCAATGACTATTTGGTATGGCATTCCTGGTCTTATGTGGGATTACAACGAAAAAGGCAATACCTACTTCACGGATCTCGGCTTGAAATGCAATCGTGACCCACAGTATGATCTCGGCGGCGTCAAGTGGACCAGCCCGGAAACTGGCAAGACATATCAGTTGGGCGGAAAATTTACTGACGGTATGCTGCAGATCAATAATACAACTTGGGTAATCGATGCGAAAAACCCTGATTCGAACGGTGAGACATATAACAAAGACCAATGGCGAAGCATAGTAGGCAAAGCACAATCTGCTATCGACCAGGATTGGCGCGACCACTTTGGCGTCAATACTGTCACGGAATATATGGAAAAGGGCAAATATACGGTCGTTCCCGGAACATCCTATTCAGAGCCAAAGCGCTCAGACGAGCTTGAACTTATCTGGACCCAAGTCTATCAGGCCATTCGTCAATATTCCTGGCGCGCTATATATGCCAAGAACGACGGTGAGTATAACTATCAGGTCCAGCAGATGATCAAAATCTGCAATGATTATGGATATGATAAGGTCCGTGAATGGAGCCGCCAACAGGCCGCGACCCGTTACAAGCTTCAGAAGGCGGAGAATTGATTACATGCTAATAGTTAGTGTTAAAATATAGTTTTATCTGGTGCGGGGAGGCCTGGCCTCCCCGCGCAAATAGAGAACGGGGGCTGACAATTGGCTAAGTTTTTCTCATTTGACAGCAAGACGGCGCAGCTTCTTTCCCGCATCTGGGATTTGCTATTATTGAACCTCTTATTTCTTCTTGGCTCGCTGCCTGTCGTGACGTTTGGTGCGTCCGCGATAGCCGCTTACAGCGTAATGCTGAAAATCGTCGAGGATCGCGAAACTAGTATCATAATGGCTTATTTTAATGCATTCAGGGCAAATCTAAGACAAGGGATCATACTGTCTGTCGCGGTTATCATTCTTACCGCTGCTGTCGTAACCGACTTTATCCTGTTTGAGACGGTTAGTGGTAATCCGATTATTTTCCTGATACTGGGCTTTCTAAGCTTAGTATTGGTTCTTGTACATTTTTCCTATGTCTTTGCTCTCGCAGCGAGGTATCATAATTCGCTTTACCGTCATTTAACGAATTCCAGGGACATCTTTTCCCGGTTTTTTCTGCGATCGATATTCTGTTTCGCTCTCGTAGCTTTTGAAGTTTGGCTTTTTTTCTTCTATGATTGGCTGCTCCTTTTTATCGGTGTGTTTATCGCTCCGATTATGATTATCGCAACCGTAAGTGCTTTTGCCATAAAGTTTTTCCGCGTGATAGAAGAGGAGAATGGAACGGGAGAAGGAAGCTTGATCATGAGCGACGGGTCAAACCCCCAAGACTGATGAGCTGGTTAAGTTTCATCCAAGTTACATGCAAACCAGTATATATTGCATCTAGCAAACTAATAGTACTTATGCGGATACAAAAAGGAACGATCGAGGTTGTTAGTTGAGAAACGTCTCCTCACCATATTCCGGCTGTACGACATTCCATTCTTTCAGGACCTCTTCCGTGCCGATCCAGACGGGCGAGGATTTTGGCACTACTGTAAAGAGTTGTTCCACATCGGAGTTTATCATTCTGATACAGCCGTGGGAGACATTTGTTCCGATGGAGTAGGGGCTGTTGTTTCCGTGTATACCCAGCGTGCCGCCGTCTTTATATGAAAGGCCCATCCATCTGTATCCCAACGGATTTTGCGGAATACCGCCCTTGACGGGCTTTGCGTACCCTCCGCCGCCCCAAGTTGGGTTGACGACCTTGCTGACCACAGTAAATTTACCGTGTGGCGTAAGGGAGGGTGGGTTGCCTATTGCTACAGGATACTTTTGAAGCACCTTTGTATTTTCATATAAAGTGAGTATTCTTTTAGTCTTATTGATTGTGATCCATTTTCCCTCTGTGGGAGGAGACTCAATCTGATCTTCACAGTCGGCAATACCTGTCGTCAACTGCTTTACGAGGATTGCAAGGCATTTGTCGTTCCACTTGCCATCAGCTTCAAGGTTACAGCTGCTTTGAAACCGCAGAACTGCATTTCTGAGGTTCAGTTTTGAGTCTGTTGTCTCGTCCTTGTAGAAACCGAGCTTTTTCAGTTCTTCTTCATAATCCAGGCTCTCTATATCGATTTCCGGTGCTGCAGTATCTTCTATACCTGCCTCTAGCAAGAAACCGGGCAAATCGGATTGAAGCCGTTCTGTCGCACCCTGAACACCGTGGACCTGTACCTCCAGGAACACCTGTTGCATAAAGCGTGGATCTGTTGTGACCGGTATACCTGATTGATATAGTGATAGCAGCAGGAAAAGCAGTGTTATGAAATGTTGCATGTCAACCCTCCAACGTTATTAAATATATGAGGGTTGGCACTGTGAATATGACTATGTACTATGGAAATACAGCCAGAAACGTGTTATAGTAATGAAAGACAAAAAACAACAGGTGATAACAGGTATGCTAGATAGATTTGTTGAACGTTTGAAGGCTTATGACAGGCAATTCCTGCTCTTTCTTTTAGTTAGTGTGTTTTTGGGACTCGGACAAAGTGTTGATGGCTCAACGATGAATAATTTCCTTAAAGATGAGTTTAACATGATGATACTGCAACGGTCTGCACTGGAGCTTCCGCGCGAGCTTCCGGGGTTTCTGGTATTTATCATTGTTGGGTCTTTATATTCATTGGGAGATGTCAGAATCGCAGCAATCGCCAATATGCTGGCGGCAATAGGTATGCTGCTGCTGGGGTTTATACCTCCGGTATACTCATTTGTCGTGATCTGTATTTTTATCTACAGTTCCGGGCAGCACATCTATATGCCACTGTACAATTCTATTGCAATGAATTTTGCAAATGATGGGAGACTTGGCAGAAAGCTTGGACAGGTCAGTGCGGCCAACACAGCGGCCCTTGTATTCGGCAGCGCTGTCTTGTTTGTGATCTTCCGGTTTATTAAGGTGAGCTATACAGTGACATTCACATGTGGTGCGATCGCATTTTTTACGGCATCCGTTCTGCTGCTCTTTATGAAATCTCATAAGCGCGAGCGAACCAGGAAGAGGTTCGTATTTAAGAAGGAATATAAGGTGTTTTATCTGCTCAGTGTGCTATACGGCGCCAGAAAGCAGATATTTGTCACGTTCGGACCATGGGTGCTGATAGACATATATGGTCAGAAGGTTGCCACAATGACGCTTCTGTTCTTCATTATCTCTGTTGCATCGATCGCATTTAAGCCATTTTTAGGCCATATGATCGATAAGATCGGAGAAAAGAAGGTGTTGGGCATGGAGGCAATTGCCCTTTTCTTTGTGTGTCTGGGTTACAGTACAGCGGATCTTTTGTTACCATTTCAAGGTGCAGTGATCCTGATATGTGCATGTTATGTGCTGGATCAGCTATCCAGTGCTGTGTCTATGGCAAGGGCAACCTACCTTAGAAAGATTGCAATCAATGAGGATGAGGTTTCTTCAACGCTTTCGCTTGGAATTAGCATCGACCACATAATGTCCATGACCTTACCTGTCATTGGAGGTCTTGTGTGGTACAGCAGTGGCAGCAACGGCTACAAGTACGTTTTCCTTGGAGGGGCATTCATAGCGATATTAAACTATATTGTCACCAGATACATAAGGATAGAAAATACTGTGGTAGATATGCAGGAGGCGTAAAAAACCGGTCGGGTATATTTTGCAAATAGCCGTAACGGAAATACAGAGCCCCTGTTTGGACTCTGTATTATCACACTGGCATTATTTTATCCGGGTCAAACAAAAGAGAGTCGTTCGTTGAACGAGTAAGCTTATTATACTAGTGCGAATTTCCCATGTCAATATGCTGGCAGACCTATTTTTTCGAGCTATTTTTGGAGGTGAAATACAAATAGCAGAATAACATGAAATATTTTCAATAAATTAATATCGTGGTATAATCAGTATATATGCGGAAACACTTGGAAGAGATACATGATGTGTGTTGACCATTGGATGGGTATAATATAGCGTGTGCTGTTGAGCAGGCGTCTATTTAACAATTTGAAGATTGTTTTGGAGGTTAATTGTGTCAAAAAGTAAACAGAAGTTAAAAGTAATACCGCTTGGCGGATTACAGGAGATAGGAAAGAACATTACCGTATTTGAATATGGTGATGATATAGTAGTTGTGGATTGTGGATTGGCATTTCCTGAGGATGAAATGCTTGGGATAGATCTGGTTATACCGGATATCTCTTATCTGTCGAAAAACAAGGAAAAGATCAGAGGGGTCGTGCTAACTCATGGTCATGAGGATCATATCGGCGCTTTGCCTTATATGCTCAAGGAGATCAATGTGCCGGTTTATGGCACCAGACTGTCGCTGGGACTCCTGAAATATAAGCTTGAGGAGCACCACCTGCTTTCAACGACAGAACTCATTGACGTAGAGGCAGGAGATACTGTACAACTGGGTGCTATAAAGGTGGAATTCATCAGATCAACGCATAGTATTGCCGACGCAGTGGCACTGGCACTGCATACGCCTGTAGGTGTGGTAATACATACGGGAGATTTTAAAATTGATTATACGCCAATACAGGGCAAAGCGTTTGATCTCGCCAGACTGGCCGAACTAGGGAAAAAAGGTGTTCTCCTGTTGATGTGTGACAGCACAAATGCTGAGCGTCCCGGCTATACTATGTCGGAGAGGACTGTGGGAGAAACCTTTGATGAAATTTTCGTAAATGCCAGAGGCAGGATCATTGTAGCCAGCTTTGCATCGAATGTTGACAGGATTCAGCAGGTCATTAATGCTGCATACAAGTTTAACAGGAAGGTCGCCGTGGTAGGAAGGAGCATGGTGAATGTAGTGAGTGTCGCCACGGAACTTGGTTATCTTAATGTACCGGAAGGAATTATGATTGATATTGATATGATCGATAAGTATCCCTACGAAAGGGTAACCGTTATCACGACCGGAAGCCAGGGTGAGCCCATGGCGGGGTTAGCCAGAATGGCGGCGTCAGAACATAAAAAGGTGGACGTAGGACCGGGAGATCTGATCATTATTTCAGCCTCTCCAATACCGGGGAATGAAAAGCCGATCATCAAAGTTATTAACGAGCTCTTTAAAAAAGGTGCTGATGTCATTTACGAAGCATTGGCTGAAGTGCACGTATCAGGTCACGCCTGCCAGGAAGAGCTTAAAATCATTCATAATCTTGTCAGACCGAAGTTCTTTATGCCTGTCCACGGTGAGTACAGGCATTTGAAGCAGCATGCTAATCTTGCAGCCAAGCTTGGTATGCCAACAAGTAACATTTTTTTGATGGAAAACGGAAGAATGCTGGAACTAAGTCAGGACACAGCAAAAATTAACGGCACTGTCTCATCGGGCAGAATACTTGTTGACGGTCTTGGTGTCGGAGATGTGGGAAGCATTGTGCTTCGCGACAGAAAGCTTTTGTCACAGGACGGTCTGATTGTTGTGGTTATAACGACAGAGAAGGAATCAGGTCAGATTATTGCCGGACCGGATATTATATCCAGAGGGTTTGTCTATGTTAGGGAGTCGGAGGACCTGATCGAGAACGCACGCGAGATTATCAAGAAAACGCTGGCTAAATGTGAAAGCAGGAACAAAAATGATTGGGCGGCCAGAAAAGGCTTGATTAAGGATGATTTGAGGGATTATCTGTTTGAGAAGACGAAGCGCAAGCCAATGATTCTGCCGATCATTATGGAGATATAAGTGAAGCAGTAAGGATAAACTAAGGCGAGAAAATAAGTAAAAGAAAAGGGCGCTGGTTTCAATTTCGATTGAAGGTCAGCGCCCTTGTTATTCAGGCGGTTATTTTTGAGGCGGATTTGCCACTATCATTCGATAACGATCATTTTGAAATGACTATTTTGTGATAGGTCTTTTTGCCCTTCTTAAGAATTAGTTCTCCATTGTTGAATAAATCCTCATTTACGATAAAGTCAATGGAGGCTACGGGAGTCTCTTCCACATAGATGCCGCCCTGCTGGATCAGTCTTCTGCCTTCACCTTTAGAGGGTACAAGGCCTGTTTTTAAAAGAAGATCGAGTATATTAAGCCCTGCTTCGGCCTCCTGCAGCGTTAACTGTGTGGTAGGCATATTGCTGGTATTACCGCCGCCACCGAATAGAGCTTCGGCCAATTGTCTTGCCTTTGCGGCTTCCTCCTCTGAGTGCACAAGCTTGGTTACCTCATAGGCAAGAACCTTTTTCGCTTCATTAATTTGCTCATTTTTAAGCTCGGCAAGCCTTGAGATCTCGTCCATCGGCAGGAAGGTCAACAGTTTCAGACACTTTATTACATCTGCGTCATCGACGTTTCTCCAGTACTGATAGAAATCATAAGGGGAGGTTTTTTCTGCATCCAGCCAGAGGGCGCCCTTTTCGGTTTTACCCATTTTTTTACCTTCGCTGGTAGTAAGCAGTGTGAACGTCATGCCATATGCTTCTTTGCTTTCAACTCGCCGGATCAGGTCTATACCGCCCAGAATATTGGACCACTGGTCGTCGCCGCCCAACTGCATCCGGCAGCCATAGTTCTGGCTCAGGAAGAGGAAGTCATAGCTCTGCATCAGCATGTAATTGAACTCAATAAAGGTTAGACCTTTTTCCATTCGGGACTTGAAGCATTCCGCAGTGAGCATCCTGTTAACGGAAAAATGGACACCGATGTTCCTGAGAAAATCAACATAATTAAGCTTCAGCAGCCAGTCGGCGTTGTTGACCATCAAAGCTCTATCGTTGGAAAAATCAATAAGCTTGGATAACTGTGTTTTAAATCGATCTGAATTATGTTGAATTGTTTCGGGAGTCATCATTTTACGCATATCTGTCCTGCCGGAAGGATCGCCTACCATTGCCGTGCCGCCCCCTATCAGTGCGATAGGCTTGTGGCCGGCCCTTTGCATATGCGCCATGACCATCATCTGCACAAAATGTCCAACATGAAGGCTGTCTGCTGTCGGATCAAAACCGATATAGAACGTCACCTTTTGGTTCTCAAGAAGATTTTTGATTTCTTCTTCATGAGTAAGCTGGGCAATGAATCCCCGCTCCTTAAGTATGCTAAAAACGTTATTTGACATAAGCTTTATACCTCTTTGTTTTCTGTGTATTCTATCATACCAACTGCTGAAATTCAAGGCTGAGACAGTGAAGTTGATAAGCCGGAAAACATAGTTTTTATACATTTTTTCACAAAAAAAAGGGCTGATTTCAGCCCTTTTGGAATTCTTATTTTGTTTGAAAGGAGTAAGGAATCAATCAAGCCTAATTTATGTTGCCTCTTCCTGTCCTTTCACGATAAAGCATCATGGAGAATACGACCATAATAAAGGCTTGAGCTGCCGGTACCGCGCTGGCAACTATTTTACCAACTATCGGAATCCAGCCGACAATAACGCCAATAATAGTGCCGGCAATAGAGGCGGCAATACCTACGAGCAAGGTGATGCCAAATACTATCCAGAAACAGCCTTTTACTACTTCAATGGATTTTTTTGCAGCGGCAACCACATCAAGACCGTCAATTACCATTGCAGTAAACCACATGCTCAGCAGTGCACCCAATACAATGACGAATACGATGAGTGCAAGTATGACAAGTATCATGAGAACTGCGCCGATTCCTCCGATTGCTGAAGTGATCCAGATACACAGCAGAACTAAAAGGAATGCGGGTATTCCGACAATAAGCCATAGTACGATCTGCCCAATCATATACATTATGTATTTTACGAAGTTGGAGGAAATGGTCACACCAAGATCGTTCAAAGATGCATTTCCTGTTTCGAGCTTTTTATTGACCAAACCGTAGGTAGCGGGCTGGTAAATAAAAGGTGCAATAAATGCGACGATACCTCCGCCGACAGCTGATGCAAGAATCGTCGGGAGCAATGCAAAAAGCGCACTTGGATCACTATAATTGCTTGTGTTCATTAAGCTGGTAATCGTTCCAAGACTCAATGCTGAGCCAACACCGCCTATCAAAGCAGCCAATGCAGTCAGTGCAAAAATTGGGATAATGAGCATCCAATTCTTAATTGAAAATTTTATCGCATTAACCAGATAATTCATATAACACCTCCATGATATTCTTATATATACCTATTCTATACAGTTTTAAAAATTCCTTCATATAGTCAGATTTATCGAAAATTTTAATCTCATAATTCTTCATTTTTCTCAGGTGACGGGCTCGATATATATGACACTGCGGGTAAAATCACTGCCGGATCTGCGCATGATTGGATTGGGATATCCCAGAACATACTGGTCAGAGGCTGCAGCCTCCAGATGGAGCATGTCGGAGACACAGGGAAGAGCAGAGGATTTATAATTTGCTGTCTTTGTGATAACCGGTAATGCTGTCCTGCCTCGAATAGTTGACAGCAGAGACCTGCCGGCGCTGTTGAAACCAAGGATACGGATATAAGCAGGGCCGCCTGATCTATTGAAGGATTCAAACAATATATCTGTCAATCCGATCAATGCGCTGAAAAGTATCCTCTGAATTCTGGTATTGGGATAGCGTCTGGTGCAGATCATATCTGTCAGTTCTTGAAAAGATCCGGCTTTTCCTGCTGCAACACTGATCCGGTTTTCAAGACCTTCTTCCATATAAGGAAGGGCCTGGAGCTGCTCTATCGACATTTTTCGCAGTGCTGAAAGGAGCGGTAAAGAGAAGTCGGATGGAAATACAGGACCTTTTCCGAGCTCCAGCTCACGTTCCAGTATCGCAAGAGAGGAATTTGGCACTGAAGACTCAATAAGATCTCCTGGAGTTTGAAAGGATGTTTCGGAGAATACCTTTCGGATAGAGGTTGCACTGCTGATCTCACCGGTCAGCTTACTACAATTATACTCGTTCCCAACTCGGCCGATAGTCACCGCAGTTATTCTGCTTTTCAGTCGAAATAGTGCTTTGAGGTATTCAACAGCCAGAATGTTATTGGAGCTCTTAAGGAGGGGGGACAAGTGATCCTCGCCATTTTTCCCTTTTAAATAGGACGACAGCGCTTTCTGCCTTGCCGACGGAAATGATTTTCCGGCGGAGAGGTTTTCTTTTAGAACGCTCTTATATTCCTCGGGTTCCGACATGAGAATGTAGGCTATTTCCGTAAGGCGATCGAGATCTCCCGACTCACTGCCAAAGCTTAGCACATCAACCGTGCCCAGACTATCAAGCAGCTTGACCGCACCGAATGCGAAATATTCAGCGCTGCTCATTGCATAGGCTACAGGCAGCTCAATCACGAGATCCGCTCCGCAGTGCAGTGCCATCTCTGCTCTTGCCCATTTATCAACCAGCGCAGGTTCGCCGCGCTGCGTGAAATTGCCGCTCATGACCACAACCGTCAGATCGGCGCCGGTCAATGCCTTTGACGCTTGCAGATGGTACTTGTGACCATTGTGAAAGGGATTATATTCAGCGATGATTCCCAGTACTTTCATGGATTCCTCCCGGCAATGCACTCAAGTCGGACTTCTACATGAATGTGTTATTCTTTCCCATATTATATAGTAGATACAGGTTAATAACAAGAAATTCACCCAAAGCTTTTCTTATGGCTACCGTGCAATAGCGGAAACAGAGCTTCATTTGCATGAGATGTATAGTTCAGCTCAGGCAAGCCGAAACTCGCAAAATACATATGAAAATTATGATTTATAGCATTTTTGCTCAGACAGTCGGCTTGCTGAACCTCGCTCTGACAATACATCTCTAAGCAGCATTACGCTAAAGTTTCCTTTTATTGCACGGTAGCCACATAACAGAACCTCAGAACAGTAACCAAAATGCGTTACTGTTCCGGTGTTATGGCTACCGTGCAATAGCGGAAACAGAGCTTCATTTGCAAGAGAACCTCTAAACAGTAACTATATAAAACAAAAGTGACTTAGTGTATAATTGTGCTATGGATAAAATCGCTATTGTGGTTATAAGTGGTGCAACCCGCGAATTTGATAAACAGTATCACTATCTTGCGCCTGAGGAGATGGCCGTAAGGCTTTTGCCCGGAATGAGGGTCATTGTACCCTTCGGCCGTGGCGACAAGCTGAAAGAGGCCTATGTGTTGGGCTTTGCAGACAGTACGGATTATAAAGAACTTAAGCAAATCAAGAAAGTCATTGATGATAAGCCAGTATTGACAGGGGCTTTGCTGGAGCTTGCCGGCTGGATGAAACAGCGCTACTTCTGTTCCTTTAGCGCGGCGATCAAATGCATGCTTCCAGCAGGGATCGGGATAAAGAGTCTGAGGGTTGCCCAACTGCTTAATATGCAGGGGGAGCTGTCCCCAGAACAGGGAGAACTGTCCCCAAGCCAGAAGGCCATTGTGAAGACACTGCAGGAAAGTGATGGTTTGCTTGAGACGGAAGAGCTGAAAAAACTTTGCGGAGTAAAAACAAAATTCAATTCACATCTCAAGCTTCTTGAAAAAAAAGGTATAATCTGTACAAACGAACAATGCTCAACGGCAGTCAGACAAAAATATGTCCGTGTGGCAAGCCTGGCAATGTCGCCCGAAGAAGTGGCAGAGGATATTGAGAACGGTACTTTGAAGCGGATTCAACAGATTCGCATACTTGAAATGCTGCTTGAGAATGAATATATTGCAGTCGCCGATTTGGTAAGGTTTGCGGCTGTGTCTGCCTCCGTGCCGGATACGCTTCGGAAAGCCGGGTACATCTATTATAGAGATATCGAGGTAAATAGGGATCCGCTCAGACACCGGACAGTGGCAGTAACGCAGCCTATGGAGCCGACAGCGGAACAGATAGCTGTTTTGGATGAAGCACTGATGAGGATCAACAGTCGCACCTTTAATGAAATGCTTCTTCACGGCGTGACCGGCAGCGGAAAAACGGAGGTGTATCTTCAGCTGATACAGCATGTTCTGGAGCAGGGCAGGCAGGCGATCGTACTGGTACCCGAGATTTCTTTAACGCCGCAGATGGTAGATCGTTTCAGAGGCCGCTTTGGCGACCTTGTGGCGGTTCAGCACAGCAGGCTATCTCTGGGAGAGAGGCATGACCAATGGCGGCTGATTTTAAATGGGCAGGCAAGGGTTGTGGTAGGCGCAAGATCCGCCGTGTTCGCACCTTTGGAGAATATAGGCGTCATAATAATAGACGAGGAACACGAGAACACATATAAGTCTGAGACGACGCCTAAATACAGTGCAGCACAGATCGCGGCCAGAAGATGCATGTATGATGGAGCTTTACTCATCTATGGTTCGGCTACACCTTCTATTGAAACATACCGAAGGGCTATGGAAGGAGAAATTTCGCTTACTGTCATGAAGGAGCGTGCGAACGCACTGATGATGCCTGAGATACAAGTGGTTGATATGAGAAAGGAGCTGGAACTCGGCAACAGGACGATGTTCAGCAAAGCCCTTTCGCTGCAAATTGAAAAGAATATAGCTTCAGGACAGCAAACGATCCTTTTTTTGAACAAGAGGGGATATGCCTCGTTTGTATTATGCAGAAGCTGTGGCATCAAGCTCAAGTGCAGGCATTGCAATATTACAATGACTTATCATGTCGAAGACAGCCGTCTGATTTGCCATTACTGCGGCTATACGGTCAAATTGCCATCGAATTGTCCAAAATGCGGAAGCAGTTCAATCAGGCAGTTTGGCACAGGTACCCAGAAGGTTGAGGAGGATCTGCAGAAATATTTCCCGGGATGTTCTGTGATAAGGATGGATATGGACACCACCACCGGCAAGCATTCTCACGAGGAGATTCTTGATACATTCCGTCAGAAGAATATAAATATTCTGGTTGGCACCCAGATGATTGCCAAAGGTCATGATTTCCCGAATGTAACGTTAGTGGGCGTTTTGGCTGCTGACAGCCTGCTTGGAATAAATGATTACAGAGCGTCTGAGAGAACATTTCAGCTGCTGACACAGGTGTCCGGAAGAGCTGGACGGGGAGAGCTTCCCGGACGTGTGGTCATTCAGACGTATAGCACGGATGATTATAGTATTATTTCTTCATGCAGCCATGATTATGAAGGCTTCTTCAGACAGGAGTCCGAAGTGCGAAGAAGGCTTAATTATCCACCGTTCACTAATATTGGCTGTCTTGTGGTCAGCTCCGTAAATGACCGTCTGGCTCAGGCTAAGGCAGGGGATACGATGTCGTTTTTGATGTCGATTATCGATATAAACGAAGGGGATGAAATGCTTCCCGGACCTGTAAGAGCTCCAATAAGCAGATTGCGTAACAGGTACAGATGGAGGATCATCATTAAGTGCGGCTCGGCAGACCGGCTGGCAAGGATGCTTGTCGCGGTGTCAGATAATTTCTACAGATCCAGGCCAAAGGGCAGAATAGATGTGGATCTGAACATGGATATCAACCCCGTCAGTATGATGTAGGGATGAATTTATGCAAATTCATGATATAATATCTGCATGTAAGCTAGGTGGCAGATATTATATGCCTCCGGCGGAATTAGCGCCCGCGCGAAATTTTCGGTCAAAGAGCGTGGCCCCGAAACGCGCATGGGCAATTATATCATGATTTCTGCGGAAATCATGATATAATAGTATATAATTGAGAAATGTCCCCGTAACATTGAACAGGAGTGTGTAATATGGCAATAAGGAATATCAGAAAAGATGGAGACGACATACTGAGAAAAAAGTCCCGTGAAGTTGTGGAAATTAATGAGAAGATTCACATACTATTAAAGGATATGGTAGACACTTTATATGATTCAAATGGTGTAGGCCTTGCCGCACCGCAGGTAGGCGTATTGAAAAGGATCGTAGTAATAGATGCCGGAACAGGGCTTCTTCAGCTAATTAATCCTGTGATCAAATGCGAGTCCGGTCAGCAGCGTGTACTTGAGGGGTGCCTCAGTGTACCGGGTATCTGGGGTGAGGTAGACCGTCCTGCCCATGTGGTAGTGGAAGCGCTTGATCCGGAGGGCAAGAGAATCGAGATAGAAGGAGAAGGCCTTCTGGCACAGGCCCTCTGCCATGAAATCGACCATCTGGAGGGGATTTTGTTTAAGGATAGGGTAGTTCGTTTCCTGGATGAGGATGAGTTGAAAAATGGATAAATCAGATATGAGAATAATTTTTATGGGTACGCCGGACTTTGCGGTGCCATGTCTTGACGTACTTGTTCAAAATGGATATTGCGTTGTGGCAGTAGTGACACAGCCTGATAAGCCGGCCGGAAGAAAGCAGAGTGAGCTGAAGGCGCCCGCCGTTAAGGAAGCAGCTCGGCGAGCAGGTATTAAAACAATATTACAGCCTAGTAAGGTTAAAACGCCGGAGTTTCTTGCATCGATCCGCGAGCTTGAACCGGATTTGATCGTCACTGCAGCATATGGCAGGATTCTTCCGAAAGCTGTACTGGATGTGCCGAAGCATGGCTGCATCAACGTACATGCTTCGCTGCTTCCAAAGTACAGGGGAGCGGCGCCAATACAGTGGGCGTTGATCAATGGAGATGAAAAAACCGGTGTTACTACTATGTTCATGGACGAGGGGATGGATACCGGGGATATTCTTTTGACAAGTGAAATTCCGATAGATCCGGACATGAACTGTCAGGAGCTTTTTGACCGACTAAAGGAGCTTGGCGGACAAGTGCTGCTCGATACCCTGAAAGCATTGGAAAATGGTACGCTGATAAGGACGCCGCAGGATCATTCCAAAGCCGTCCATGTGCCTATGATGACGAAGGAAACCGGTCTGATAGACTGGACCAAAAGTGCACGCGAAATACACAATCTGGTGAGGGGTACCAATCCATGGCCTGGAGCCTATACATTCTACAAATGCTCGAGGCTGAAGGTCTGGAAGACAACTGTGCTGGATTCATGTCCTGTGATTACACCCGAAAATGCTGCAGAAGCAAAGCTGCTCGAAATATCCGGTTCACAACCGCCGGGTAAGATATTGAAAATATTCAAGCAAAACGTGATTGTGTCGACCGGGGAAGGTTGCCTGCGAATTAATGAATTGCAGTTTGAAAACTGTAAAAGAATGGGCGTTTGCGAATGCGGGCATAATATGGACGAAGGTGAAATACTTGGATAAACGAATGAGCAGCTTCATTGGTTATTCTTTTCTGTTTTTAGTTGTTATCGGTGCTGCTGCAATATTATTTTCATATATTCAGAGTCTTTTTTCCATTGATCTGTACAACAGAGTTCTGTCTGTCCTAATCCTGATAGCCATTGTTATAATGGTGCTGGTTGCTGTGTCTGTAGCCGCGGTTTTTTTGGCGGTAAGACTGAGGAAGATTAATCCATTGCTGCTTGTTCCGGTTAAAATGGGTCTGAAACTGGTTGTACCCTTTGCCCTTTTTATAACAGAGCTCCTGAAGAAGGATAAGGATTTGATCCGAAGTCTTTTTATTGATATCAACAATCTTTTCGTTCAATCTGGTAATATCCGTAAAAAGCCTGATAAAATTATGCTTTTGCTGCCCCATTGTCTTCAGAATTCCGAGTGTGAGCTGAAAATAACGGGGGATATCACCAGGTGCAAAAAGTGCGGGAGATGCACTATCGGAGCCATAAGGGAGTTGTCAGACAAAACAGGTGTGCAGGCAATTGTAGTGACGGGAGGTACGGCCGCAAGAAACGCCATTGCCAGAATAAAGCCCGAGGTGGTGCTTTCAGTAGCATGTGAGAGAGATCTGGCAATAGGAATTTCCGATGTGAGCAAAATACCTGTGATCGGTGTTCTGAACCAGAGACCTAATGGGCCATGTGTAAATACGCTGGTGGACGTGGAGCTGTTGAAGGAGAAGCTGGACAGTATTTTGTGTGAATGAGAATCACCGAGTTATGAAAAAATAAGCAAGAGAGGTTGGGATGAAGCTGGATCCTGCCAGAGAAGCTGCATTGAAAATACTATATGAGATTAATGAAAAGGGTGCATATTCGAATATTGCACTCAATAAATACTTTTCTTCAGAAGAATTGCGAGAAATCGACAGGTCTTTTGTGACGGAGCTGGTATACGGTACAATCAAGTGGAAGCTTACACTCGACAGGGTTATTGCTGCGTATTCCAATATCAAGATGGAAAAGTTATCACCATGGATATTGAACATATTGAGACTTGGAGCTTATCAGATATTACATATGACAAGGGTGCCCAATTCGGCTGCCTGCAATGAGAGCGTTAATTTAGCTGGAAGATACGGGCATAAGGCATCGGCGGGGTTTGTCAATGCAGTCCTTCGCAATATTGCCAGAAATGGTTCGCAGATCGCAATTCCATTAAAGGAGCAGGATCTGACGGGCTATTTGTCTGTTCGGTACTCGTATCCCAAATGGCTTGTGGAAAAATATGTCGGCCTGTTCGGCAATGAATTTGCCGAAAGTCTGCTGGATGCCGGTAACGGTACTCCTGAGCTGACATTAAGGACGAATACTTTGCGAATAACACCGGGACAACTGGTTGAGGAACTGAAGAAAGAGGGCGTGGAAGCGGATGCCGGAAAATATGTACGGGAGGCGGTCGTACTCAAAAGTACTGCGGCTGTCGCGAAGCTGAAGGCTTTTCAAGACGGTCTATTTCAAGTTCAGGATGAAAGTTCCATGCTTCCGGTGGCTGTACTTGCGCCGGAACCGGGAGAAATCGTCCTGGACGCGTGCAGCGCGCCAGGAGGGAAGGCAACTCATATGGCTCAGCTAATGCAGAACAGGGGGAAGATCGTCGCAAGGGATATTCATGAGCACAAGCTGAGGCTTATAGATTCTGCCGCAGAAAGATTGGGTATTAATATAATAGAAAGTGAACTGCATGACGCGGCAATACCGGATCGGTCACATGAAAAAGTTTTTGACAGGATATTGCTGGATGCTCCGTGCACAGGTCTTGGAATTATTCGAAGAAAGCCGGACATTAAATGGGCAAGAGAGACGAAGGGAATTGAAAGCATAGCAATGCTGCAGAAGACGCTGATACAAGCTGTTTCAGCCGCTCTGAAGCCCGGAGGGGTAATGGTATACAGCACCTGCACCGTATTACCCGAAGAAAATGAGGAGATTATTCGAAGCTTTATAGAGAATAATAATGATTTTGTTGAAGAAAATATCGCTCCTTTTTTGCCGGCTGCGCTTGCAGAGCATGCCAAGGGTGGGACATTGCAGCTTTACACAAATAGGGATCGCCTGGACGGATTTTTTATGGCAAGGCTGAGAAGAAAGTAAAAGATCTCCGAGCAGGTAAAGACAAAAAAGCAAGTAATGACATAAGAGATAACAAAGATAGAGGAGCAAGTAGAGTGGAGACGAAATATCTACCTGACATGAATATATATGAACTGGAACAAATGCTGCAGGACATGGGCCAGCAGAAATTCAGGGCAAAGCAGATTTTCAGCTGGATTGCCAGAGGGGCTCTGGATTTTGATGACATGACTGATCTGTCAAAGCAGCTCAGGGAGGAATTGAAACTTTTTTCGCATGTTTCAGGTCTAACTATTAGAAAAAAGCTTGTATCGTCACTTGACGGTACAACCAAATACCTGTTTGAACTGCGGGACGGCAATTTGATAGAGAGCGTGCTGATGGAGTATGAACGAGGCTATACGGTATGTATCTCGTCACAGGTAGGCTGCAAAATGGGATGTAGCTTTTGTGCCTCGACAATCTCCGGTTTCAGGAGAGACTTGACAGCAGGGGAAATGCTCGAGCAGATACTGGCTATTCAGCGCGACAGAGGGGTAAAAGTTGGAAATGTGGTTATAATGGGTATTGGAGAGCCCTTTGATAATTATGATAACGTTTTGAAGTTTCTGAGGCTTGCCAACGATCCGGCGGGATTGAATATCGGACAGCGGCATATGACAGTTTCTACATGCGGAATAGTGCCTCGCATCATTGAGTTTTCAGACGAAAACATGCAGGTGAATCTGGCAATTTCACTCCACGCTCCCAATGACCGTCTGAGAGCGCAAATCATGCCGATTGGCAGGAAGTACGCTATTGACAAAATAATTGAAGCATGTAAGATATATACAGAGAAAACCAGAAGAAGGGTTACGTTTGAATATGCATTGATAGAGGGTGTCAATGACTCTCAGGAGAACGCAGTAGAGCTTGCTTCAAGACTGAGAGGACTGCTGTGCCATGTAAACCTGATTCCTGTCAATGCCGTTAAAGGTACGGGTTACAGGCAGGGTGAGCGAAGACGCATGGAGAATTTTGCTGGGGAGCTTATGAAAAGGGGCTTCGCGACCACTATCAGACGAGAGCTTGGATCAGACATCAATGCGGCCTGCGGTCAACTCAGAAGCAACGAGATGAGCGCTGAGCCAAACTGATATAGAAGAGTTAGTAGAGGTGTTGAAGCTTGAGATTCGCGGCCGGAACAGATACAGGACTGATAAGAGATAGTAATGAAGACTCCTACAGAATTATTCCGGAATCTTCACAGAATCCATGCGTCATTATTATTGCTGACGGAATGGGTGGTCACAACTGCGGAGAAGTTGCAAGCAGGATGACAGTTGATTACATTAGTGACTATATAGAGCACAGCGGCAATCGATTGTTTTCTTGTCAGAATATAGGAGAAGAAATAAGAAAACTCGTTGAAGAAGCGAATGCTGCCGTGTTTGAGGCATCAATGACCAGACCTGAAGCAAGCGGAATGGGCACGACGCTGACAATGGCTGTGATCGTTGACAGCAAGGTTACCGTGGCTCATGTGGGTGACAGCAGGCTGTATGTTGCACACAACGATTGTATTCGGCAAATGACGCAGGATCATTCTTATATCGAGGAACTGGTCAAGATCGGAACCCTGACAAGGGAGGAAGCTGAAAGACACCCTCGCAAGCATGTTATTACGAGGGCTATTGGTTCTTCAAAGGATCTGGAGGTCGACATACTGGACTTTGAGGCCATAGAAGGAGATGTTTTGCTGCTATGTACTGATGGCCTCACAAATATGATTTGTGAAAACGAAATATATAGCATAATAAAAGGCAGTGAGCCGCAGAGGGCCTGTGAGCAGTTGATTGAGGCAGCTAAAAGCAATGGCGGCGACGACAATATCACTGTGATTGTTTATCAAATGTGAGTGAAGGTGTTTTTATGGAAGGCAGATTACTGGGAAATAGATATCAATTGATCGAAAGGATTGGCGGAGGCGGTATGGCAATCGTTTATAAAGCGAAATGCCTCCTGCTCAATCGTTATGTTGCTATAAAAATCCTCCGGAGCGAATTTACCGATGACGAAGAGTTCGTTAAGCGGTTTCGCGTGGAAGCACAGGCTGCGGCCAGTCTTAACCATCCGAATATTGTGTCTATCTATGATGTGGGTAAACAGGATGACTCGCAATACATTGTTATGGAATTCATCGATGGCATTACGCTCAAGGATTATATCAATAAAAAAGGAGTTCTTCCCTGGCGGGAAGCTATCGAGATTGCGGTGCAGATTTGTTCCGCGCTTGAACAGGCTCATAAAAACCATATCGTGCATCGGGATATAAAGCCTCATAATATTATGATCACAAATGAAGGTATCGCCAAGGTTACTGATTTTGGTATCGCCAGAGCTGTTACTTCTGCAACGATTACTATGGTGGGCAGTACTATCGGCTCTGTTCATTATTTTTCACCGGAGCAGGCAAGAGGCAGCTTCACAGATGAGAAATCTGATCTTTATTCACTAGGTGTCACGATATATGAAATGGTAACGGGGAGAGTTCCATTTGACGGAGAATCTCCGGTAGCAGTGGCCTTGAAACACATACAGGAGAAAGCGGAGCGTCCGATCGACGTGAATCCTTCCCTTCCGAAGGGAATAAACGATCTGATCTTAAAGGCGATGAAGAAGGATCAGAATCTGCGTTACCAGACGGCCTCAGATATGCTCAATGATTTGAAGAGAACACTGAACAACCCAAACACAAAGATCGCAGGCAGCAATGCAGTGGAGGATCTTCCCACAAGAAAAATGCAGGCTGTTGGTGCTGATATCAAAACGCTCGCAGATGAAAATGATTTTGACAACGGATATGAAAACGGACATAGAAATGGAAATGAGCTTGATACAGGAACCGGAATAGTATTGAATGAAGGTGATAGCACGATGGCGGGAAAGAAGAAGGATAGGCTGAGTATGTGGCTTGGGATTGCCGCCGGTCTTATCATAGCGGGAATTATCTTTTTTATCGGACTTAAGCTGCTTATTCCGATCATTACTCCGGAAGCTTCGGATGTGTATGTTGTCGAGAATTATTTCAACAAGGATTTTAACGATGTTCAGGAGGAGTTGCAGAAATACGGCATTATAGCTGTTGATCATGAAAGAGTAAACAGTGATACAGTCAAGCAGGATATCATAATTTCGCAAGATGTAGCTGTAGGCAACACTCTGAAACCTGGCAGTTCAATCAAATTCAGAATCAGCGCCGGTCCTGAGCTTGTACAGATCCCTGATATTTCGGGTCAGGAGTCAAGAGTGGGTGAGCAGATCCTAAGATCTCTGGAACTGATACCGGAAGAACAGACAGAGTACAGTGAAACTGTGCCGACTGGTGATATTATCAGAACGGAGCCAGCTGCACTGGAAGAAGTAAAGCCTTATGCAAATGTGACAGTATTCGTTAGCCTTGGCCCTAAGCTGGAAATGGTCAAGGTTCCCGCTCTGCTCGGCCTTACGAGGGCTAAGGCGGAAAAGCTTATTCTTGATAGCAAGCTGAAAATCGGACAGATTATTCCTGGGGATGAAATAAGCGACGTGGCCCTGATTACGAAGCAATATCCTCTGGCGGGAACCGAAGTGGAGGAGGGCACCGCTGTAGAGATGAACTTTACTCCTATTGATGAGGAGCCTGTAACAGAACCCGGATCGACCACGCCGGGGGATGGAACTTCAGATACGGCGACTGAACCGAATGGGCCTACTACTCCGACCGAATCGCAAAAGAAAACGAGACTTTTACCCATAGACCTGGATCCCAGCAGAACTTATGGGAATGAGGTTATGGTTTTTGTTGAAACAACACCGTCAGATACTAATGTGTCGAAGATTGAATTTAATGAGTCGATACCGAGGACCAGTTTTCCGTTCAGCGTGAAGATTTCGCTGGCAGAGCAGGGAACCACCCATGTAGTCGTCAAGCTTGATGGTGTACTTGCCCTTGAGGGAGATTATTAATAATACCGACAGGAATATTTGGAATGTTTAAAATGCATACACGGAGGAGGTTCTGCGTTTGCCGTCAGGCATAATCATTAAGGGAATTGGCGGATTTTATTACGTTTCATCAGAGGATTGCGGCATAATTGAATGCAAAGCCAGAGGAATATTCCGAAAGAACGGGTTAACACCGTTGGCAGGGGATAAGGTTCAGTTTTCTCTGACGGACTTAGCACAAAAAAAAGGCAGCATAGATAAGATTGAGGAAAGATCATCCATTTTGATCAGGCCTGCCGTTGCCAATGTCGATCAGCTGGTCGCCGTTATAGCCGCTAAATCGCCTGAACCTGATATGATGCTGCTGGACAAGCTGTTATTAACAGTGGAAAAGAAAAGAATCCGAGCTGTTGTATGCATTAATAAGACTGATCTGGATCATGAAAATTTAAGCGTAAAACTGTGCAAAACATATTCTATTGCAGGATACGATGTTGTTCAGACAAATATGAAAGAAACAAAGGGTTTCAGCGAACTAAAATCTCTGCTCAGGAACCATATCTCAGTTTTTGCCGGTCAGTCAGGTGTTGGGAAATCCACGCTGCTAAACAGGGTAATGGACACCATGGTAATGAAGACCGGCGAGTTGAGTGACAGGCTTGACAGAGGAAAGCATACCACCAGACACGCTGAGCTCATTGATCTGGCAGGCGGCGGTTATATAGTCGATACACCGGGGTTTAGTTCATTCGAGCTTGCCGGGATTGGTTATCAGGAGCTTGCGCAATTGTATCCGGAATTCGCGGAATATGTCAGGAATTGCAGATTTTACGGCTGCAGCCACATCAGCGAACCGGACTGCGCCGTGAAAAAAGCGCTGGAGGATCGGCGGATCGACGACGGAAGATATCAGCGGTATGTTGAGTTGCATGCGTTATTAAAACTGGAAGATGAAATGAAATATAAAAAATGAACAGAAAGGTAAACCAAACGATGATTAAAATTGCTCCATCGATTCTGGCATCCGACTTTTCAAAACTTGGCGAGGAGATTGCCAGAGTTGAAAAGGCCGGAGCCGATATGATACATATTGATGTAATGGACGGACACTTTGTGCCGAACATTACATTTGGTCCGCCTATGATAAAGAGCCTGCGAAAAATCACCGGACTTCCGTTTGACGTCCATTTGATGATAGAAAATCCGGACAAGTATCTGGACAGCTTCATTGAGGCCGGAGCGGACATTATCTCAGTACATATTGAAAACAATCCCCACCTGCATAGGACCCTCGAGCATATCAGGCAGCAGAATGTCAGAGCAGCGGTGGTTCTGAATCCGGCCACTCCGCTCAACACACTTGAAATGGTGCTGCCATATATAGATATGGTTTTACTGATGACGGTCAACCCTGGGTATGGCGGTCAGAAATACATCGAGGAGATGACAGAAAAGATCGGCAAGCTAAGGACAATGTCTAATCAGCGTGGATTAAAGCTGGATATAGAGGTGGATGGAGGGATAGACGCCGAAAATGTATACAGGGTCACACAAGCAGGCGCAAATATCCTGGTCGCAGGTTCTACTGTGTTCAATGCACCCGATGCCGCTGAGATTATAAGCCTGCTCAGGAAGAATGCTTTCGGTGGGTATGTATGAACAGTGTCATTTTTTGCGGCGGCGACATTGAAGATTATGAATCAATTAAAAAGTATGTGCAGGATGCGCAGCTAACTTTCTGTGTGGATAGCGGAGCTCGCCATTGCAGGAAATTGCAGATCATTCCCGACTATCTTATCGGTGACTTTGATTCTATCAATGAAGAAGATTTTACGTCACTGGTCGAGGCCGGTGCTTCTGTTATGAGGTTTCCCTCCGAAAAGGATATGACAGACAGTGAGCTTGCAATTGAAATTGCCTATGAAAAAGGTTGCCGCCGAATCATACTCCTTGGGGCAATCGGGTCAAGAATCGATCACATGCTTTCCAACCTGTTCTTGCTAAAAAAACTTGCAGACCTTAATGTTGAGGGTATTATTATCAATGAGAATAATGAGATCAGATTGATTAATGATTATATTGAGCTTAAGAGTGAGAAGGATACTTTTCTGTCTTTGCTGCCTGTTGGCGGAAACGCTGTAGGTGTAACGACCAGAGGACTCTACTATCCTTTGACAGACGCCACTTTGGAGGTGGGCTCATCGTGGGGCATAAGCAACCGGTTTACCGCTGATTCCGCTTCCGTGTCGGTAAAGAAAGGCTATCTGCTTGTCATTAAGTCAAGAGATTAAAAACGGACCGGCAATGCCGGTCCGCTGAATAATAGCCTCATTTATATGCCTGCGCCAATGCTTCAAAGGCCTTTTGTGAATTGATTATAGTCTTTTCGTCTACGCAGTAGGCCAGCCGGAAGTATCCCCTGCACCCGAAGCCGGTTCCCGGTACAATGACAAGATTATACTTTACCGCAGCTTTGCAGAATTCAACATCGTCTTCAATAGGAGACTTGGGAAGCAGATAAAAGGCTCCCTGTGGTTTAAAGCAGTTATAACCCGCCTTTGTGATAATGTCATAGAGCATATCTCTTCTCTTTTTATAAGCGGTTGTATCTACCGTGGCGTCAAGCGACTCGGGCAGTATTCTCTGGAAAAGGGCAGGTGCGTTGACAAATCCCAATGTCCTAGTTGAGAAAATAAGTCCGTCAATCAGGGCGGTTGTATCACCCATCAGTGGATTGACTGCCGCAAAGCCGATCCTCTCGCCAGGCAGCGACAATGATTTACTAAAGGAATTGACCATTATGGAACGCTTGAATATTGTAAAAACAGAGGGCACCTCAACTCCGTCATATACGATCTTGTCGTAGGGCTCATCAGATATAACGCAGATTTCTGTTCCGAATTCCCTTTCACGTTCACTTATCTTTTCAGCCATCTTCTCTAGGGTGCTTCGGTTGTATACCGCACCTGAGGGATTATTCGGAGTATTGATGAGAACAGCCTTTGTCCTGGGTGTAATAGCGTCATACAGAAGCTGTGGGTCAGGCTGGAAAGTGTTCCGGTCTGTATTGACGATGACGACCTTGCCGCCGTGATTATCTACATAAAACAGATATTCTGCAAAGTAAGGGGCAAATATGATAACTTCCTCACCGGGATTGAGCAGCGTTTTTAGAACAACGTTCAGAGCACCTCCGGCTCCGCACTCCATGACCACATGCTGTGCGTCAATGGGTACGCCGCTTGCTTTCTGCAGCCTGTCAGCCAGTGCAGCCCTAACATTCATATACCCCGCATTGCTCATATATCCGTGCATTTTCGGCGTATCAGCCAGCACAGCCTTTTTCAGAGCATCTTTTACTGCTTGCGGAGGCTCGATGTCGGGGTTGCCAAGTGAAAAATCGTATACATTATCTGCTCCGAATTTTTTGCGGAGCTTTTCGCCTTCTTCAAACATAGCCCTGATCCATGAGGATCTGCTAAGATTGTCAAGTATCTTCCTGGAAACCATTTCGACCACTCCTGTATTTTTTAATTAATAATATACTAAATCTGAGGGAATAGCAATTGGGCTTTATCGGGCATCACTACAGCCGTATTGTAGTTGACATAGACCACCATACCCGGTTTGGCGCCCGACGGCTTACTGACATTTTTCACTATGGTGTAATCCACCTGAACATTGGCTGACATTTTAGCCTTGCTGTGCCACGCGGCCAGTGTTGCTGCCTCTTCGAGCGTTCGATCAGGGATATCACGTCCATTCCGCTTGATAATGACATGGGAGCCGGGGATGTTTTTGGTATGCAGCCAGACGTCGTTGGACTGAGCAAATTTGAGGGTCAGGTAATCATTCTGTCTGTTGTTCTTTCCAACATAGATATCAAAGCCGTCAGAGGATTTAAAACGCAGGGGATCAGTCATTTTCTGCTGTTTACCGGAGGAAGGTATCTTTTTGCCGTGCTTTTTTCTCAACGACATATAACCCTGATCTGAAAGCTCCTGCCTGACTTCGTCTATTTCACGCAGCGAAGTACAGTTATCAAGCAATTGAAGAACGCTTTCGAGATATTCAAGCTCCTTGCGGGTGTCCTCCAATTGGCGGCTCGTATACATAAATGTGCTTTTTGCCCTTGCGTATTTCCGGAAATACCGCTGTGCATTCTGCTGCGGCAGCAGATTAGGGTCAAGGGGGACATCGATATACTCATCTGCGTTATCGGAATAATAGTTAAGCAAAGAAAAGCTTGCGGTGTTTTGGGGGATAGCATATATGTTGGCGGTAATAAGTTCGCCATACAGCTTGAGCTTTTCCCGGTCAGCCACATCCCGCAGGGTCTCCTGCTGTATGGACAGCTTTTTTGCGCAGCGGTCAATGACAGTGTTCAGCACTTTGTATAAATCGGATTTTTTTTGTTTAAGACGTTCGGCATTGTCACGAGAAGCGTAAAACGTATCCAGCACATTGCTGATGGAGTCTGACGTAGTGTTGTACTTGTATTGCCTGATAGCGAGACAATGGAAATCAAGCGGCTTTTGATGCAATTCGTCTTCAAAAACTACGCAGGGGGCGTATTTGCCATTCCTGATTTCTTCGAGAATAGAATCCAGTGCCTTTTTAAGAGCATCACGGAAATGAGGTTCAAGAGAAGCAGCGCCTGTCCGATTTTCGATACCCGCTCTGAAGCAGACTTCCCTGCACAAAAGCGGACTGAAGCCTTTGATATGCTCAAGTAAAAATTTATCTACAGTCTGGTTTGATGAATCAAGACTTTGCAGCAACTCTGAAGTGTCCAACGCTCCGGGGGATAGTTTGTCCTGAGCGGGGGGCAGAACATATGGTCTTGCAGGCATGACCTCACGGACACTGCTGATATCTGCGTCCACATGTTTAATTGAATCAAGGATCTTATTCTCGCTATTGAGCAGGATAATATTGCTGTGACGCCCCATTACTTCAATGACAAGCTTCTTTTCAGAAATGTCGCCAAGCTCATTGGTCGCTTCGATGACTAACCCGATGATCCTTTCATAGTCGTTAAATTCGAAGGACAGGATCCTTCCGCCGGTCAGATGCTTTCTTAGCAGCATGCAGAAGACAGGCGGAGCTGCAGGGTTTTCCTTCACAATTTCAGTCAAATGGATTCTGGGGTAGTTTGGACTGGCGCTGAGCACCAGCCTGTGATTTTTATTCCACGCTCTGACCATTAATACTATCTCGTCGGCTTCAGGTTGCAAAACTTTCTCAATGCGGCCGGAGGTGAGCTTTTCTGTCAGTTCATCTACTATACTTTTTGCTACGATACCGTCAAAAGGCAATTACAACACTCCTTTGCCCGCATAGATTCTCATGCGGGATACGTGTCATAGTATATCATTATGATACAAAAGGGGCAATGGGGAGGTCACCTGTGACAGCAGATACGAGTAAGTGGGTAGATCCAGATTTCAAGTGCCGGTTTTAATGGTACAAATTCCAGCACCATCACCTATTGATGGTGGTAATAATTTTATTGACTTATAAAATGGATTTTAATATAATAAGTAAGCGTTTAATAGTTTAGCGCTTACTTGTTATGTTAACTTATGGTTTTGAGGTGATATTGTTGGTAAAGCTTTATGAAATAAGCCGACGGTTTTCAATGCTGAACCTGTTGAGGCGAATTGAGCTTCACAGGGTTGCAGCTGATGTTGGATTACATCTGGGGCAGTTGCCGGTGATGGAATATATCATCCGGAATGACGGCTGTACCCAGGTAGAAATTGCAGATACGCTAAAGGTCACGCCTGCATCAATAGCCATTTCAACCAAACGTCTGCAAAAGGCCGGTCTGATACAGAAGAAGACGGATGAGACCAATCTTCGCTGTAATAAACTTTCAGCAACAGAAAAGGGAATTGAACTGTCGCAAAACTGCCGAGACCGCTTCAATAAGTTTGATAATAAGCTGTTTGCGGGTTTTTCCGACCAGGAACTATTGGTAATGAAAGACCATTTAGACAGGCTTATCAAAAATATTGCAGATGGTCATGATGCGGACATTGGCTTGTTTGCATTTGTTGCGTTGGAAAATAAAATCGAAAGAGCAAATATGAAAAAGAGGTAAGATGAATATGATTAAAAAGCTTCTCCCGTGTCTGGGCAAATACAAGCTTCATGCGGTTTTAGCACCGGTCACTGTCATTCTCGAGGTGTTGCTGGAAATATTAATCCCATTTTTAATGGCGAAGATTATTGATGTCGGAATAAAAAATATGGATGTTGCTTATGTTGTAAAGATTGGCGGCCTTATGGTGCTGATGGCGATGCTTTCGCTTCTTTTCGGCGCACTGTCCGGCAGATTTGCGGCTGTGGCTGCAACAGGCTTTGCCAAAGGAATCCGGAAAAAGCTGTTTTGTAAAATTCAGGATTTTTCTTTCGCCAATATTGATAAATTCAGTACGGCCTCACTGGTGACAAGGCTTACGACTGACGTTACCAATACGCAAACAGCATTCATGATGATGATACGAATTCTTGTTCGTGCACCTATCATGCTTATCAGTGCCACCAGTATGGCAATATCGATAAACAGACAGCTATCTTTAATCTTTTTTGTAGCGATCCCAATATTGGGTACAGGTTTTACTCTTATCGGTGCCAAAGCGTTCCCGTATTTTCGCAGGCTCCTTGGGAAAGTCGATTCCATGAATTCCACCATACAGGAAAATTTGATTGGTATACGGGTGGTAAAGGCATTTGTCAGGAAAGACTATGAAAATGAAAATTTTATAGAGGCCGCAACTGCTTTGAAGGATGCCCAGAAGAAAGCAGAGAAGCTCCTCATCCTGAACATGCCCATGATGATGTTTACCATGAATGCATGTATGATTGCGATCGTCTGGTTTGGCGGTCATTTCATCATCGATGGAAGTATGCAGGCCGGAGAGTTTTTCAGCTACATCACGTACATATCACAGGTGCTAATTTCATTGATGATGATGACCTTTATCTTTGTTGGGATTATAATGTCCAAGGCCTCAATTGGGCGAATCATTGAGGTGCTTGATGAGCAGCCGGATATCAACGATAATCTTGCGGACAGTGAACTAAATGTTGAGGACGGATCTATTTGTTTTGAAAAGGTTTGCTTCAGCTATGCAAAGAAAGGTGATAATCTGACACTTACGGACGTTGACTTAAAAATCAATCCGGGCGAAACTGTCGGAATCATTGGCGGTACCGGTTCGGCAAAAACAACGCTGGTTCAGCTAATACCGCGGTTATATGATGTATTTTCAGGCCGTATACTGGTTGGAGGCCATGATGTAAGAGATTACAAGATCGAAACACTGCGTGATGCGGTAGCGATGGTGCTCCAGAAAAATGTACTGTTCTCGGGAACGATTAAAGCAAACCTGAAATGGGGCAATGAAAATGCAACAGACGAAGAAATTGAGGAGGCATGCAAAGCAGCTCAAGCGCATGATTTTATTATGTCATTCCCGAACGGATATGATACAGATCTGGGGCAGGGCGGGGTGAACGTATCGGGGGGGCAGAAGCAAAGGCTCTGTATCGCAAGGGCGCTTTTGAAGAAGCCAAAGGTCATAATACTCGATGACAGCACCAGCGCGGTGGATACAGCAACAGACAGCAAGATACGCAAGGCGTTCAGAGAAAATCTGAAAGGTACGACGACGATTATTATTGCACAGCGTATTGCCTCAGTCATTGAAGCGGATAAAATCATTGTTCTAAATGATGGCCGTGTTCATGCGGTTGGTACGCATGAAGAGCTGATGGCAGGCAGCGAGATATATCGCGAGGTTTATGAATCGCAACAGAAGGGGGTAGCGTAAATGGCTGATACTAATCAGAAGCAAACCAGAGAAGTGCCTGATAGCCGCCATGGCACAAAGGTGAAGGAAAAGCCGAAAAATGTGAAAAGGACGCTGGGCAGGATATTGGCGTATGTGTTTGAATATAAAATCCAGCTCTTCTTTGTTGTGATCGCCATCATCGGCAGCTCATTGTCGAGCGTTGCCGGGACATACTTTTTGAAGCCAATTATCAATGACTATATTATTCCTCTTGTCGGGCAGAAGAATCCCGATCTGTCAGGATTTATATCAATGCTTTCTGTGATGGCGGGCATTTACCTGTTCGGAGTATTCTGCGCGTATTTATATAACCGTCTGATGCTGAACGTATCGACCGGAACATTGAGAAAGATAAGGATAGACCTGTTCACACATATGCAGGAGCTGCCCGTCAAATATTTCGATACGCACACCCACGGTGAATTGATGAGCCGCTTTACAAACGATGTGGATGCGTTGCGCGAGATGATTTCTCAAGGGATTCCTCAACTGATCTCATCAGCAATCACCGTGACAGGTGTGTTTATTATGATGGTTGTACTAAGCCCCGTTCTGACGCTTCTTGTGATTGGCATGTTTTTTATCATTATTATGTCGATCAAAAAAATTGGTGGTAACAGTGCAAAATTCTTTATAAGACAGCAGAAGGAGCTTGGAAGGGTAAACGGGTATATTGAGGAAATGATAGAAGGGCAGAAGGTTGTAAAAGTTTTCAACTATGAGGAGCGTGTAAAAACCGAGTTTGACAAAATGAACGAGGAGTTGTTTGAGGCTGCCGCAAGCGCCCATACCTTCGCAAATATATTGATGCCGGTCATGGGAAATCTGTCTTATGCCCATTATGCGCTTACGGCGGCAGCCGGAGCTATACTGGCCATTAATGGTTTCATGGATATCGGAACCATCGGCTCATTTTTACAGTATACGCGCTCATTTTCACATCCCATCACAACGATATCGCAGCAACTAAACTCCGTTCTTACTGCTCTTGCAGGTGCTGAGAGGGTTTTCAACCTGTTGGATGAGAAAACTGAAACGGATGATGGCACAGTGACGCTGATAAATGCAATTAAGGATGACCTGGGTAATCTGACTCAAACAGATCATCATACCGGTGTATGGGCCTGGAAAGTTCCGTGTCAGGATGGCACTGTTACCTATACTGAGGTTCGCGGCGATGTGCGCTTTGAGGATGTGACCTTCGGTTATGAACCAGGGCAGACAGTTTTGGACGGGATCAGCCTGTACGCAAAGCCCGGACAGAAGATCGCATTTGTAGGCTCGACTGGTGCGGGAAAGACTACAATTACTAATCTGATAAACCGTTTTTACGATGTACCCGACGGGAAAATACTTTATGACGGGATTAATATCAATAGAATTAAAAAAGATGATCTGAGAAAATCCCTGGGCATGGTGCTGCAAGATACCCACCTGTTTACCGGAACTGTTATGGATAACATTCGCTACGGAAGGCTTGAAGCAACCGATGAAGAGGTCATTGCTGCTGCGAAGCTGGCCAATGCCCACTTCTTTATAAGTCATTTGCCTCAGGGCTACCAGACGGTACTGACCGCGGACGGAGCAAATCTAAGCCAGGGACAGCGCCAACTGATCGCCATTGCAAGAGCAGCTGTGGCTGATCCGCCGGTTCTGATCCTGGATGAGGCTACAAGCTCTATCGATACCCGCACAGAAGCGTTGATTGAGAAGGGCATGGATACGCTGATGGAGGACAGAACCGTATTTGTCATCGCTCACAGACTTTCCACCGTCCGCAACTCTAATGCAATAATGGTGCTGGAGAACGGAAAAATAATCGAACGCGGCGACCATGACGACCTGATCGAGCAACAAGGCAAGTATTACCAGCTATACACAGGCATGTTTGAATTGGCTTAGTTACTATTCAGACCACCATAGATATTGTACAATAAGCGGAAAAAAAAGCCAAGTCTAAAGTGCCTAAAGCTTCAACGACACCAATAAGTGTTAGGAATAGCTTCGTAATGCACCCGGAGAAAACAGAAGTAGACAGTGAAATGTACACGATGTACATTTCAGGCGCGTCTGAGTCCATGGATGGCGAATAAGCGCCGACTGCACCACAAGTTTTTCGCCGCTTTGGTGTATAGAAGCTATTCCTTAGTGCCCTAACAGACACCACGTCGTTTGAGTGGCGCCTTTTCACCGATTTTGGGCGGTCAAAATCGGTAATAAATAAAGATAAATAACGCTTACATCGCAAAAAGAATCTTATTTTTTGTGCTTGACAGATGGTTCGGGTTTTGCTATGATTATTCAGTAAAAATAAAGAAGAAGTCATCCGCTTCTCACCTTACGGAATTGTCTGATAGGGTCAATAGTACAGGAAATCATGATTTTACCTTGCTATGTTGGTGGATTGACAGTCTTCTGTGAATCCACTTTTTATTTTCAGCAGTAGTTGATGCACTAGATTATCGGAGGTGTGTAGTTATAAGCAGCAGGAATGATTTGATGATCAATGAGGAGATCAGGGATAAGGAAGTGCGCGTGATTGATTCCGACGGCTCAATGCTTGGCATCATGCAGATAGCGGATGCACAGAATCTCGCGGTTGCAAAAAATCTTGACCTTGTCAAGATTGCTCCCCAGGCCGTACCGCCTGTATGCAAGATCATGGATTACGGGAAGTATATGTTCGAGCTTGCGAAAAAGGAGAAGGAAGCCAAAAAAAATCAAAAGATCATCAGCATGAAAGAGGTTTGGATCAAGCCGACGATTGAGGAACATGACTTCGAATTTAAGGCAAAGAATGCATTTAAATTCCTAAAGGATGGGGATAAGGTAAAGGTCAGCGTCCGATTCAGAGGCAGGGAAATGAACTACACCTCACTGGGCGAAAAGGTGCTAATCAAGTTTGCTCAAGCAGTCGAGGAAGTGGGTACAGTGGAGAGAAAACCGAAGCTGGAAGGCAGGAGTATGATCATGATACTCAATCCGAAGCAGTAAGGTATTTCATAAATCTTTTCAGAAATTCCGAAAGGCGTATCTGAAGACAAAAGTATAACAGGAGGGAATAAAATGCCAAAAATCAAGACACACAGCGCCTCTAAAAAGAGATTTAGAATAACCGCGAATGGCAAGGTTAAGATGAATCATGCTTTCAGAAGCCACAGACTGATATCAAAAGCAAGAAAGGCAAAGAAACAACATAGGCTCGGGGCATATGCTTCTTCTGCCAATGAAGCAACTGTAAAAATGATGATACCGTACAAGTAGGATAGTTAGGATGTTTAGCGCTAACGGCGCGAAATTCCATTAAAACATCCATGATAGGAGGAAGGATAATATGTCAAGAGTCAAAGGTGCATTAAGAAGACGTGCAAGGCACAAGAAGATATTGAAACTGGCCAAAGGATATTTCGGAGGAAAGAGTAAGCTCTTTAGGATAGCGAATCAAGCAGTGATGAAGTCTCTTTCATACGCATACAGGGACAGAAAAGCAAAGAAAAGAGATTTCAGGCAGTTATGGATTTCAAGAATCAATGCGGCTGCAAGAATTAACGGCATGAGCTACAGCAGGTTTATGAACGGCTTGAAAAAAGCCGGCATCGGCCTCAACAGGAAGGTGCTCGCCGATATGGCAGTTAACGATGCACAGGGCTTTGCACAGTTGGTGGAAAGCGTAAAAAATGCCTGATATTCAGGCTGGATGCTAAATAGGGGGCTGAGAAGCCCTCTTTTACTGTCTATGTAGCAATTTACAACAACTACAGCCATTTGTGAAGGAGTCTGTATGATCAGATTGACAGGAAATCGGAATCCGATCGTGAAAGAGGTACGGTCTCTGAAGAATAAAAGTGCAAGGACAGAGAAGAACCTCTATTTTATTGAAGGTGCCAGGTTTACATCAGAAGCGCTGAAGGAGAATACCGACATATGCTATATCGTCCTGTCGGAAACCTTCGCTTCGGCAGATGGATCATCGGAACTGCTTGAGCAGATCAGCCATGGTCGTTTTGACTGTTATTTGCTGCCTGACGGTTTGTTTGAATCTATTTCGGACACACAAAATCCACAAGGTATTCTGGCTGTTTTAAGGCAGAAGAAAAAGCAACTGATTGATAACAATATTGCCGATGGACTGCTGGTTATTCTAGATGCAGTCAAGGATCCGGGAAACATGGGTACTATCATCAGGACTGCTGATGCGGCAGGGTGTACAGGTGTGATTATTCCGGACGGCTGTGTTGATATCTATAACCCAAAGGTGCTTCGTGCAACAATGGGCTCTGTTTTCCATGTGCCGATCTACCATTGCGCGAGTACGGCCGACGCAATAAGCTTCTCGAGAGAGAAGGGGTTTCTTATATGCGCCTCTTATCTTGAGGGGGCTGTCAGCATCTATCAGGCTGATTTGTCAGGTAATATTGCATTAATCATCGGAAGTGAAGCTGAGGGGATCAGTGATGAAACAATCCGGAATGCCGACCTGCTGGTCAAAATACCAATGGCAGGCAGAGCAGAGTCTCTGAACGCTTCAGCCGCTGCCGCAGTAATGCTGTTTGAGGCTATGCGCCAGCGTGAGACAAGATACCATGGCTAGAAGGTGTAGATGTTAAAAGACGTTATCAAGGAGTAACTTTTCTTTGTTGGGAATATGACCGACAAATTCTTTAAGTGCGGCCGCTTCCTGAAGTGCCGAAGCGTTATCTTTCGACCTGACCAGCGCTTGCAGGCGGAAGATGGAGACGTCAATATTATCAATTTCCTGATGATCTAACAGAGCTGACCAGATTCCCTTTGTACCCTCCCATTGTTTAATGATATGATCAATCTGACTTTCAGCTTGTTCCCAGTTCTTCTTTTTTATGCCTTCTTCTGCTTTTTTGACGGACTGCACAATTTTTTCAGAATCTTGGAACAGTATCTGTTGTGCAAATACACCCGCTATGATAATGACGGATGAAATAACAATAATGGAGGCAATAGTTTTGATTAAGACTTTTTGCTTCATTTCCGGCTCATCTCCTTTTTTCTGCGACTTGTACTTTTCAAACCGGCAACTTGCTTGGCCTGAAGGTGAAGCTTCCCTGATGGGTCCAGGGAGGCGAACAGAATCTGTTCAGGATGATCATAGTGCTGGCTGCGCAAAGCTTGCGTCAACCATTGCCTGTCTTTGCCGATTTTGTCTAGATTATCCGAAAGGACACGTCCGTCAATAATTAAGTCCATCGGTAACCCTTCGTAGTCTGTTTTGATATCCATATCGGCAGGATTCAGCGGACGTTTTTGTGATTTTGGTATCACGCTGAGTTGTCCGTTTGTCTCAAGGATTGCATAATCAACGTCCGCAATATTTGGATGGTTGCTGATTCTCAGTTGCTCCAAAAGATCATTAAGGGTGTACAGTTCCTTATTGAGTGAGCTTTCAATGATCTGGCCCTTTTCTATCAGGATCGTTGGTTTGCCGCAAATGATCGCTCTGGCACGCAGACTTCTTATTGATAAAAAAGAAATGAGCAGCTGCAGGATCAACAGTGTTAATATGGGGATGATTCCATGGAGCAAGGGAATCCCGGTATTTTGCATGGGAACGGCAGCGAGATCTGAGATCATTATGGCAATGGCAAGCTCAAAAGGCTGGAGCTGACCTATCTGCCTTTTACCCATTATTCTCATGACAACGACAACAATAGTATACAGAATGATTGTCCTGACAAATACCACCAACATTTTATTTTCTCCCTTCAATCATGTAGTTTTATTTTGCGCACTGTACAGTACGTCTATTCTGAATAATATAATTAAATGTGGCTAAGCTAATCTAGAATACGAATAAAAGGAGGAATAATATGTCGCTTACATCAAAAGAACTGCTACTTGTGCAAGACAATATCAAAATGGCAGAGAATTCGATCAAGTTTATGCAGGCATGTGCTCAGATGGCCACGGATCCACAGGTCAAAGGCTTATGTCAAAGCATGACGAAGGAGCACCAGCAGGATCTCCAAACATTGATCAAGCACATCAACACCACAACAGTTCAATAGGAGGAAAATATATGAATTATTTAGGTGACAAGGAAATAACCCAGACGCTGCTCAATGAACACAAACTATGCGCATCTTCATTGACGAATCTTGTGCTTGAGAGCTCTAACCAGAGCTTGAGGAATGACGCTGCGGGTATTTTGAGCAGAACATTCCAGCATCAGGAGAACATATATGACCTGATGACGCAGAAAGGCTGGTATTCCACACAGCAAGCCAGCCAACAGGAAATTACCGCCGCTAAGCAGGATGTCGGTAAAATACAGTCCTCGATCAACATGATGTAATGATTCGTGAGACAAACAAAAAAGTTCGGCGCCCGGCGCCGAACTTTTTGTTTTTATAGATTTTCATTTGTTATTGATTATTTCTTGTTGATATCGTAGTTGTTTCCGGTGTATGATTCAAATACCTTCTTAACAATATTTCCACCGATTTTGCCTGCATCCCTGGATGCTATATCCCCGTTATATCCCTGCTTGAGGTTAACACCTACCTGATTTGCGATCTCGTACTTCATTTGATCAAATGAAGTTTTGCTTCTGCTGTTACTATTGCTATTTGCCATTTTATCACCTCCTCAATAACTATTGTGTCAAAAAAGCAGGTGATTATAACTTGTAAGATTTGGGTAATTGAATGGATCTGAGTTACCTGATTTATTTATTATCCATGATAAAATGAACAATATCTCGTGCGCTGTAAGGGTTTGCATACTGTAGCTGTGATTTCTTTATTTCAATGAGCTTTTGACATTTGTCTGTCAGCATATCCGCTACTGTTTCTTTAAGCTTTTTCGGATCGGTACAAACAGCGCCAAGGCCGTGCTTTAACACATATGCGGGATTCCCTTCTTCTTGCCCCGGAAGAGCTCCCGTTATTACCACAGGAATGTTGCACATTACCGACTCCATAAGTGTATTTGGGCTTGCTCGCATAAAAATGATGTCTGAGTCAAGCATAAGCTTGTCGATATGCTCTGTGAAGCCAAGTATTTCGACCTTGTCCTTGTATTTTTCGGCTAATGTATGTTCCAATGCTTGTTTTAGTATTTTATTTCTGCCGCATACCAATCTGATATTACAATCAAAATTTTTCAACAGAATCCTGGCAAGCCTGCTCATATTGCCGGATCCCTCTCCGCCGCTCATGATAGTGAAGCGCAGGGGGTAACGTGGAATATACTCAAGCTGTTCAGAATCTGCTCCGGATTCAATCAGCTTGCTCATATGAGCGGTAAACCGCTGCCTGACAGGAAAGCCAAATACTCTGATCCGATCCTCGGGCACGCCGTATTTCAGGCATGCCTCCTTTGCCTCCGGAGTGGGACAAATGGTGAAGGTTGCCTGAGGATTGCACCATAAGGGGGTGATGGTCACAGGGTCTGCAACTACGGCAAACAGGGGGATATGGTAATTTATTTTTGAGAGTATTCTTGTAACGGCGGCATTGTAGCTTGGATGGGTAACAACGATCACATCCGGGCTCATTTCATTCAGCAGCTTTACAAAGCGCTCATGTATGGCAAGCTCTGTGAATTCTATAAACAGTGATGGGCGCTTGAGCGTAATATCCCAGATTCCCTTCCATGCATCTTTTGAAGTGCGGGTAATGGACCCGTACATTTTTCCGATGCTGAGTCCGATATTTCCGAACAGCGAAAAACCATCCACGACTCTGACCTGAGTCTTCGGAAAATTCGCGAACTGCTCAAGCAGTGATTCTGTAATACTTTTATGTCCATGACCGGTTACATCAGAAGATAAAATTAATATATTCTTATACATATATTTAGTCTCTCTCTTTCTCTTTTTGCGTGCATGTCCCTATTATTATACTGCATTTTTGGATTAATTGTCAGGAAATTTCTATTAATGCTTTTGTGATATTTTTGCTGCCTGGAATGTAACATGCTGTCATTAATTGACTGCATGTTCTTTCAAGGACAATGTAAATAATATAGCATTATGGAGATGATAAAACTGAATTCAATTATTAAAAGAATATGCTATATACTTGTAACGCTTTCAATATTATTATCAGCCTTTCAGACAGCTGTCGGACAGAAAGATGTGGAAACAAACTCAATTGTGCAGGCAGTGTCTGATCAAAAGCCGCCGGTCGTAAATGCTCTTGCAGCTATCGTAGTAGAGGAATCATCAGGACGTATCTTGTTTGCAAAAAATGCTGGACAGAAGCGCTCTATTGCCAGTACAACCAAAATTATGACAGCTCTTGTAGCGTTGGAGAATGGAGCTCTTGATGATGTAGTCACCATTAGCAAGAGGGCGGCAGCTATCGGAGGTTCGACTGCAGGATTGAGCTCGGGAGAAAAGTATACGCTGAGGGAGCTGCTTTACATGATGTTGATGATTTCAGGCAATGACGCCGCTATCGCTGTTGCCGAGCATGTGGGGGGTTCGGTGGAGCATTTTGCGAAAATGATGAACAAAAAGGCAAAATCTATCGGCGCTGTCAATTCAAACTTTGTTACTCCTCATGGACTTGACTGCGAGAATCAGTACTCAACAGCTTCTGATCTGGCTATAATTACTATTGAAGCGCTAAAAAATCCTGTATTTGCAGAAATTGTATCTACAACCAACAGCAGTATTTCTGGGCATCACCTATACAATACCAATGAGTTACTTGGAAGTTGCCCGGGAGTAGACGGAGTGAAGACAGGCTATACAGGAAAAGCCGGAAGATGCCTCGTAACAACAGCCAGGAGAGGGGAAATGCGTCTGATTTCTGTTGTTTTAGGATCTCCGACAAGAAATGCCAGAGCATCCGCCAGCATGAGCATGCTCGATTATTGCTTTGATAATTTCAAGATGCATCGGCTGCTGCAGGCCGGGGAGGTCTATGCCCGTGTGCCCGTTTACAGAGGGATTGGGCAAACAATTGAACTGAAAGCAGATCAGGATATTAAAGTGCCGCTGAGCGATCTGGAATTGGATTTGCTTGCGGCGCATAGCAGCGTCCCGGAGGTCTTGAAAGCGCCTGTTTATGCGGGTACGGATACAGGCTTCGTGGAGTACGAGATCAATGGGGAGGTAGTGGGCCGGAGCATGCTGAAAACGTCTATTAATATACGGAGGAAGAATTACTCCGATTATCTGAATGAAGTTTTGCGTACGTGGAGCAGGATGATGCGGGAGGGGCTGTTTTCAGGAATAAATGGAGCGGGGCATGGGAGAGGAATACTGCTTCCATGGGTTGCAGCCAGCGTGACATGTAAAGGATTATTATATGATAGCATTGAATAAAAGGGTGAGGTTGGGTATAATAGCCTCGTTACATGGTATTACTGCCGCGAGGTTTTATGAAAACGCTGATAATTGCAGTCAATTCAAAATATATACATTCCGCACTGGCACCCTGGTATCTGAAAGCAGCTTGCAGTGACAGCAGTGTTGGCTGCGGAGAAGTCGCTGTAGCGGAGTACACGATCAATGAACTGCCCGAGGACATTTTATCCTCAATTTATCTGCGAAAACCGGATGTTGCTGCTTTTTCCTGTTATATCTGGAATATTGAGACCGTTTTAAGAGTTGCTTCCGGGCTAAGAAAGGTTCTTCCGCAGACCACGATCATACTGGGCGGACCAGAAGTGTCATATGATGCTGTGGACATCCTGAAAGAGCATGAGTATATTGACTATGTTCTGGCAGGGGAAGGGGAGCGTTCCTTCCCGGAGCTGATTGCGTTGCTTGAGCGCCGGGAGGCTAGCGGAGCATCTGATTCAGGTGCTGTTCCTGAAACGGGAGCAGGGATGGGTGCAGAGGCAGACGCAGCGGAAGTTGAGGCAAGGGCAGAGGTCGAAGTAGAGGTAAAGGCAGAAGCAGAGGCAGCTTCAGACCTGAGGCGGATCGAAGGCCTTGCATGGCGCTCCGCACAAGGCATTGTTTCCTGTACACCAGCGTTCATAAGGGATTTGAGCACGATATCAACGCCCTACACGGATGAAATGCTCAAATCACTTAGCAATAAATTTGCCTATTTCGAGAGCTCCAGAGGATGTCCTTTTTCATGCAGCTATTGCCTATCATCTGCTTCAGAGGGCGTCAGATTTTTTCCGCTGGAGAGAGTATTCGCCGAACTTTATCGGTTGGTTGCATCTGGAGTAAAGCAGATCAAGTTTGTAGACAGAACATTTAATGTTAACTCAGAGAGGGCCAAGGCAATCATCAGATATATTCTTGAGTTGAAAAAATCCGGACTTGATTGCAATTTTCACCTGGAAGTCGGCGCGGATCTTTTTGACGAAGAGACAATGTTATTATTGGAGGATGCGCCAAAAGGACTGTTCCAGTTGGAAGCCGGCGTTCAAACGGTCAATAAGATAACGCTTGATGCCGTGTGCAGAAAGACAGACCTGCAAAAGCTTTTCAGCAATCTGCGAAGATTGAAGAGGCGCAACAATGTCCATATCCATACTGATTTGATTGCCGGACTGCCCGATGAAGATTATAACTCTTTTGTACATTCCTTCAACAGTGTATATTCTCTCGGGTCTCATCAGCTACAGCTCGGCTTTTTGAAGTTTCTGAAGGGGACGGCCTTACGAAGGAGTGCTGCGGATCACGGTTTTACGTATCAGGATCAGCCGCCTTATGAGATCCTTTCGGGTAATGTCATCAGCTATGATGAACTGATTGTTCTTAAAGGCATTGCGAGGATTGTGGATAAATTTTATAACAGCGGCCGGTTTTTGTATTCGTTGGAATATGTCACTGAAAACTTATTTAGTTCAGCCTTTGCATTTTACGAACAGTTTTATCGCTTTTTAAAAGAGAAAGGCTGTATTGAATTGCGTACAGGGCTTCGGGAGATTTATACGATATTTGACCGGTTCGTCATCGAAAAGATAAATGAAATGGAGATGCGAGGACAAGGAATGCGCGGGGCAAGCGGGCAGGAGTTGGATGAACAGGGGTGGTATGAGAAACACAAGTTTGTGTTTCGTGAACTTTTACGGCTGGATTTTCTAGCATCAGACAGCAGCGGTACGCTGCCGGATTTCTTGGAGAAGCGCACCGATCCGGATTTTAGTAAGCAATGCTTTGACTTTTTACGCTCCTCGGAGCGTGTCACAGAAATGATTCCTGAAGCTTCAGACTTCAGCGCAAAGCTACTGCTAAAAAAAGTCCATTTTGAAAGATTTACTATAGACCTTTCACCTTATCTGCGAGACGCAGATAGAGAAGGCGACAAAAATGGGGACAGTTCTGCAGTATGCAGCGAAAACGGGGACAGTTCTGCAATATGCAGCGTTGCTGCGGACATAAATAGGGACTGTTTTACACAAAACACTACTGCAGCTGAAGGTGGCACTGTTTTACTTTTCAGCTACATATCACAGGATCAGGTCACAGGACGTTATCCATTCTTTACGACGGAGCTTTAGCATTGACATTTAAGAATTAATACTCTACAGCATCACATTCTAAAAGCTCTTTGTGTTTTATAAAAATTTTCAGAAAATTCTATTTTTTCACTACCAATTTACCAAAATATGGTGTATTATAATACTAATATGGTATATTATGGATGAGTTGCACAAATAATGAAAAACGGAGGCGGCTATCATATGAAGATTACCGTCGAAGAGTGCGGCCGAAAAAAGAATAGAGGCAGTATTACCGTGGAGGCCTCGATTATTGTTCCTCTGGTCATTCTATCGATAGCAGCCGCCATTTACATAGGTCTGCTGCTTTATCAACGCGCGCTGGTCCAATCGGCGGCCGAACAGGCAGCGGAGGCGGGAGCAATGGCATGGATAAACGGAACCGTTGAATTGCGAACGGGTAAACCGGAGGAAGACAGCTTTGAAGAATTCGAACTGTACAGAAGGCTCTTCGACAGTGAAAAGCAATCCAGATTGGAAAGCATAAAACAATATGCACTTGCTGCAGCCGGACGCCATGAGCTTGTAAAAGCTGTGAATACAAGTGCTGAGGCAGTGATAAAGGATTACGTCGTATGTAGAAAAATTGAGGTAACCATTCGTAAGGAGTATAGTCTCCCTTTCGGAAGATTTCTTAAGCTTTTTGGCGGCAGCGACACCATTGAAATGACGGTAAAGGCTGTTTCGGCAATAGATGAACCGGTAGAGCTTATCCGAACGACTGATTTTATCATTGACATCGAAAAGAAACTGGAAAACCAATTTCCCGAGCTAAAAGACATTGGAGATAAGACAAGAAATGCTCTGAATGAAATCAAAGGCAGGTTGGAAGAGTTCATGGAGTGACAATGAAAGCGTATGAGGAATCCTGTGCGGATGACAGCCTTGAAGAGTACAGATGAATAAGGGACTATTGTGAGGAGGGCCAAAGCTTTGAAGGAAAATGATTCAGGTCAGATCACCGTGTTTCTGGCCATTGTTATGATGGCTGTGCTGATGTTGGCAGGACTGCTTGTCGACATTGCAAGAATCAATGCAGGTAAAACCATGGTAAAAAGAGCAGCTGATTCAGCAGCAAGATCATTGCTTGCTGAATACGGTACCAGGCTCAAAGAAGGCTATGGTGTTTTTGCATTCAATGAGGCAGAGACGGCAG
>JAEYON010000008.1 GCA_023411645.1 Bacillota bacterium
CAGTGCGGGGTATTATGATGCTTACTATAAAAAAGCGCTGCAGGTTCGCACATTGATCATGAATGATCTGAATGCTGTTTTTGACCGTTTTGATCTCATTCTTTCGCCTGTATCTCCCACAACGGCATACAAGCTTGGCGAAAAAACAGGAAACCCTCTGGAAATGTATCTTGGAGATATCTTTACCGTTCCTATTAATATTGCCGGTGTCCCGGCCCTGACCCTGCCGTGCGGCGAAGATCAGCAGGGTCTGCCCATCGGTATGCAGCTCATCGGCAAAGCGTTTAGTGAAGCGACCTTGTACCGTGCAGCTTATGCATATGAACAGAACGGGAAGGGAGGCATAGTATAATGGCATCATCTATTAGCAACTATGAAATGGTCATCGGTCTGGAAGTACATGTGGAGTTGAGAACTGCCAGCAAGATTTTTTGCGACTGCCCGACAACCTTCGGAGCAGAGCCGAATACGCAGTGCTGTCCGGTGTGCATGGGTATGCCAGGCACTCTCCCGGTACTAAATGAACAGGTCGTTAATTATGCAGTTATGGCAGGCATTGCCACTCACTGTCAAATTGCAGGCTTTTCTAAGCAGGATCGAAAAAACTACTTTTATCCCGATCTGCCCAAGGCATACCAGATCTCGCAGTACGATCTGCCGCTTTGTCAAAATGGATATATCGACATTGAAACAGAAAACAACACGGTTAAAAGGATCGGGATCACCCGCATCCATATTGAAGAGGATGCCGGCAAGCTGGTACACACAGAAGGAAAAGGCACCTTCATTGATTGCAACCGCTGCGGTGTTCCGCTGATCGAAATCGTCTCGGAGCCGGACATCCGTTCCGCGGAGGAAGCAAATGCATATCTTCGGAAACTGCGCGCCATCCTACTCTATACTGGTATTTCGGACTGCAAAATGAATGAGGGCTCCATGCGCTGCGATGTGAACCTTTCCGTACGCAAAAAAGGCGAAACAGCCCTCGGCACGCGCACAGAGATGAAAAATCTCAACAGCTTCCAATTCATCACTAAGGCGATTGAATATGAATTCCAGCGTCAGGTCGAAGCTGTGGAGGTCGGTGAGGTCATTGTACAGGAGACCAGGCGCTTTGACCAGCAGGCAGGTAAAACCCTGTCCATGCGCCGTAAGGAGGATGCCAATGACTACCGCTACTTCCCCGACCCGGATCTGGCACCTATTCACATTTCAGCAGAAATGCTGCAGGGCTTGACCAACCGGATACCCATACTTCCGGACCAGCGTAAAATCGAATATGTGGAGCGATATGGGCTGACCTCCTATGCCGCGGAGCAGATCACAAGCCAGAAGGAAATCGCCGACTATTTTGAAGCTGTGGTTAAGAGCACCAATTATCCGACGCTTGCGGCAAGTCTGATCCAAACGGAAGTGTTGCGTTTATTGGCACAGGATGAGGTCAGAATACCTGTTTCAGCGAATAATTTTGCATGCCTGGTACAGCTTGCTGGCGAAGAGAGAATCAATAGCAGCACCTGTAAAAAAGTACTAAATATGCTGTGGGAAAAGGACCAGGATCCTGCCGAATTGATTCGAACGGAAGGGCTGGAGCAGATCAATGACAAAGCAATATTATGGGAAATCGCCATGCAGGTGATTGATGAGCAGCCAAAGCTGACGGAGGATTATAAGAAAGGAAAGACCGCCGTACTTCAGGCTCTGGTAGGCCAGACTATGAAGAAAACATCGGGCAGAGGCAATCCGGCAATTCTACAGGAAATTTTTAAAGAATTGTTGGCTTAAAATACTGTAAGCATGTAGGGTCGGCAGTCATTATGTGTCATCTCTGTCCCTTCAAATCAATGATGCGCTGATTTGTAGAGCCCCTGAAGCGCAGCATGGGATCGTGGAGCTCCTGCTTGAAAGGCCCGTCCACAAGTGTGTCAGCAGTTTCAAGCAGCTCGCTCCAGCCAGGATGCGCACTGCCGTTTTCCCTGATATGCTCGTACGTATATCCGGTGTATACAATGATGTTAAGTCCAAGACGCGCGACCTCCCGCGCAAGTACGGCAAAAGCAGCCGCCTGCTCAAATGGCTCTCCGCCGCTGAACGTGACACCGTCCAGCAACGGATTACCTTTTATTTGCTGCAGTATCTCATCCACGTCCATCATGGTTCCGCCTTCAAACGGATGCGTCTGCGGATTGTGGCAACCCGGGCAGTTATGCCTGCACCCCTGTGCAAAGACCACATATCGAATCCCGGGGCCATCGGCGATAGATTCCTTTACGATCCCGGCAACTCTTATCTGAACAGCCATACAGACCTCCAAAAAGCCTGTTCTTAACGCCGGAAATATCTCCTGGCGATATTATCACAAAAATAGTGTCATGATTCTACTAACAGGCATTATGATTCAACAACAGAATGCTTCGCCCGATCTCGCACCTCAGCTTTTTTGGCGTCATTGAAACGGTCAAGTGTGCCAACCAGGTATCCAGTGATCCTGCGGATCCTTTCGAACCGGACATCCCCTTCTGCTCTTCCGCATTGAGGGCACTTCCCGTTTAGGATGCCTGTGTATCCGCATACAGGGTCGCGATCCACCGGATGGTTGATAGCGCCGTAGCCTATACCGGATTCCTTCATACAGCGGATGATTTTCTCAAACGCCTCCAGATTCTGTGTTGGGTCCCCATCGACCTCCACATAGGTTATGTGACCGGCATTAGTCAGTTCGTGATAGGGAGCCTCAAGACTGACTTTATCAAAAGCATTAATTTTGTAGCTGACAGGAATATGAAAGCTGTTTGTATAATATTCCTTATCCGTGATGCCCTCAATACTCCCGAATATCTTTCTGTCCATCCTGACAAACCTGCCGGACAGTCCTTCCGCCGGTGTTGCCAGTAGTGTATAGTTCATACCGTACTTCTTGCTTGCTTCATCCATTCTGGCTCTCATATGTTTGATGATCCTCAAGCCCAGCCTCTGAGACTCTTCTGATTCGCCATGGTGTTTCCCCGTAAGCGCCTTAAGACACTCGGCCAGTCCGATAAAGCCCATGGACAGGGTGCCATGTTTGAGCACCTCCCTGATTTCATCCTCCCAGCCAAGCTTTTCTGAATCCAGCCATATGCCCTGTCCCATGAGAAATGGGAAATTCTTTACCTTTTTTGCGGCTTGAATCTCAAACCTGTCCATTAGCTGTCCGATCACAAGATCAATCATTTTGTCCAGTTCCACGGAAAAAGCCTCAATATTTCCTTCGCTTCTGAGTGCAAGCCTTGGAAGATTGATGGTTGTAAAGCTCAAATTGCCTCGTCCGTTAATGATCTCTCTCTCCGGATCATAGACATTGCCTATCACACGTGTTCTGCAACCCATGTAGGCAATCTCTGTTTCAGGTTTGCCCGGCTTATAATATTTGATATTGAAAGGAGCGTCAATAAACGAGAAGTTCGGGAACAGTCTCTTGGCGCTGACCCGGCAGGCCAGCTTGAACAGGTCGTAATTGGGTTCTCCTGGATTATAATTGACTCCATCCTTTACCTTGAATATATGAATAGGAAATATCGGTGTCTCACCATTCCCAAGGCCGGCTTCCGTTGCCAGCAGCAGATTCTTTATGACCATCCTGCCTTCAGGCGAGGTATCCATTCCGTAATTAATGGAACTGAATGGAATCTGGGCTCCAGCCCTGCTGTGCATCGTATTCAGGTTGTGCACAAAGGCTTCCATCGCTTGATATGTATTCCTGTCCGTCTCAAACTCGGCATTTTTAGCTGCAAAGTCTTGCACCTTCCGAACTATTACCGGATCAGCAAGCAACTCAAGCAGAAGCTCGGCCTCAAGCCTCTGATAGTCTTCCAAATCATTCATTGCGGGATTTAATCCGGACTTTTCTTTAACCGATTCGATAATTTCATTAACTATTTCGTTGGTATCATCCATCCCGCATAAAAGCTGAATCGCTTTTGAAAGGTTCTGACGATAGGTTTTTATGTACGTTTTGGACACACCCCGAGCCATTCCATAGTCAAAGTTTGGTATGCTCTGTCCTCCATGCTGATCGTTCTGATTTGATTGGATAGCGATACAGGAAAGTGCCGAATAGCTGTGAATGTCATTGGGTTCCCTCAGAAAGCCGTGACCGGTTCCGAAGCCTCCCTGAAACAGCTTTTCAATATCGATCTGACAGCAGGTGGTGGTCAGCATTAGAAAATCCATATCATGTATGTGGATATCGCCTTCCTTGTGTGCCGCAGAATGCTGCGGCTCAAGTACAAACATTTCATTGAACTGTTTTGCGCCCTCGGAACCATATTTTAGCATTGTTCCCATGGCTGTATCACCATCGATATTGGCGTTTTCGCGCTTCATATCGTTATCCTTGGCTTCTTTAAAGGTCAGATCCTCATATATCTGCATCAGGCGGGTATTCATTTCCCTCATGCGGGTTCTCTCCGCTCTGTACAGGATATATGCTTTTGCCGTACGGGCATGGCCAGCCTCCACAAGAATCTTTTCAACGGCATCCTGTATTTCCTCCACCGTTGGAACCTTTTTATTCAACTCTCTTTCTACGTAATCAACGACTTTCTCGGCAAGAGATAGTGCAGTGTTATAATCATTCCCTCCAACCGCACTGGCCGCTTTGAATATTGCATTGGCGATTTTTTCGATGTTGAATGGTACTTCCCGTCCGTCACGCTTACGTATCTTTGTAATCATATCAGGCTGGC
>JAEYON010000155.1 GCA_023411645.1 Bacillota bacterium
TCCACAGTCAATTCAATCCTCCGCATCCATTCCACCCCATATTTTTGACATGAGGTTATTATATACCACATCCAGGTGAGACAAAATCACTGACGGGTTATTAAGACAATATCAAAAACGGATCACAAGGACTCTTCAGTATTTGTAGTTTTCTTGACTAAAGCATCTTAGGGTGATATTATATAGCAATATTTACATAAACATCTAACAAAAAGGGGGTTTTTAATATGGAAAAAACAATCCCGTCTATTGAGGTAAAAACACTGCAGCGTCCGGAAGAAGCCGGATTCCATTCATCTCAGTTGGAAGTGCTGGATGCCCATATCATCAGTTTAATCGACAAAAAGCAAATACAGGCAGGCGCCTATATCATTTCAAAAAACAACAAGATCATTGCTCACAAAGCCATCGGACATCTTCGTTATAATGACTCTCAGAAGGTATTTCAGCCGGATACGATACGAAGGATTGCCTCTGTCACGAAAATATTCGTTGCCACCGCTATCATGCAGCTGATTGAGAAAGGCAAAATCAGGCTGGATCAGGGAGTAATGGAAATTATTAAAGAGTTTAAAAACCCGATGTTTGAAAAAATTAACATCTTTCACTTGCTCACGCACACCTCCGGCATCAGGCCCGATCCCGGCGTATTTTTCGAGCCGTATCCTGTTGAATGGAAGTTTTTTGATAAAAAAGACTGGATCAAAGGGATGTTGTCCGACTTTCTGGCTGTTGAACCCGGAAAGGAATGGAGATACTCCTCTGCAGGATTTACAATACTTGCTGAAATCGTTTCAAGAGTCTCCGGAACACCATTTGAGAAATACGTCATTGAGAATATAACCCGCCCGCTAGGTATGAATGACAGTTTCTTTGACGTGCCGGATGAACTGGCTGACAGGGTCTGTTTCAGTAATAAGTGGGAAGAGAAGTGGTTCAATAATAGAGGAGAACGGCCTGAATGGGCGCCTCCCAGAGGCGGCGGAGGTCTATTTTCTACCTTGGGCGATCTGCAGAAAATGGGACAGATGCTTGTCAACAAGGGAACCCTCGGTGATACCCGCATCCTGTCCAGAAAAACCGTGGAGGCCATGACGCGTCTCCAGACAAAGGGAATGAAAAACTACTGCTGGGGCAACAATGGCGCAGAAATGGAATACGGCCTTGGAATGAATGTTTACTCCAACAATACCTTCCTGTCCCCGGGCTCCTTCTCCCATGAGGGTGCCGGTCTGAGCGGATTGTATATGGATCCGGTTGAAAACATGGTACTGGCTTATATTTGCCCGCTTTGCGGAGATATCAGCTGGCTGGCGGAGGCTGTCGTCAATCTGCGTAATATCGTCTGGGCGGGAATTATCTGAAAAACTACTTTTGGAGAGAAAAATGAGTATTGGTGATCCCCCAAAGCGGATTAATGCATTTTCCAGATCCATACAAATTATGAAAGCAGTCGCTTTTGTGACGTATAAGGAATGGGCGGCCTATCGTTCTCATGCCATGGTTTCTCTGTTCGTTGGTCCGGTATACTTTCTGGTGCAGGTTTTTATCTGGAAAGCGGTATATTCAATGAAAGAGAGCATCAACGGCTTGACACTGGAACAGATGATAACCTATTTCGGCATCGCAGCTCTGATCAACTATCTGATCATGGACTTTGCCGACTGGAATCTGCAGATGCTGATACATACTGGAAGATTTCTAACATATATGCTCAGGCCGATGTCTCATGTCTATTTCGCGTTTTCACAAAAAATAGGCCACCGGATATTAGGCCTGACTGTAGAATTCATTCCGGTTTATCTCATTTTCACCCTTGTATTCGGGATCACATTGATACCTGCAAGGTTCGGCTATGCACTGATTTCGATCCTGCTGGGCTTTCTAATGATGTTCTTTATTGATTATTGCGTTGGGATCACTGCATTCTGGCTGACAAGAACACAGGGGATCCGCCGGATGTTCCTGCTGCTTCGAGATGTATGTTCAGGGGTGCTGCTGCCCCTGATTTTTTTCCCGGATATACTGCAAAAGATCCTTTTTATCCTACCCTTCCAGTACATCGCCTATGTGCCAATCAGGGTCTGTATAGGTTCATATCAGTTGGGAGGAATCACGCTGACAATTCCGCAGATCATCGGGATCCAGGCAATTGCCGTCCTCTTAATGGGCATCTTTACTCTCTTGTTCTCTAAGATAGGCTTAAAGAGGTTTACGGGGGTGGGCGCATGATGCGGCTATTGGATATTTACATTACATCATTGAAAAACAGCTTTGCAGCCAGAATGGCTTATCGTGGAGACTTCTTTATCTGCTGCATCATCACACTAGTATCTGAGATGCTCCTCCCGCTTATTACCTTGCTGATTTATGCCACGGGAGCATCCCTGCCCGGATGGAGTCTTGATGAAATCATGGTTTTGCAAGGTATTTTCATGCTTTCAAGGGGCCTGGCGGGACTGCTGTTTTTTGGAATAGTTTACAATACACTTATTTGTGTCCGGGAAGGTACATATGACCTGCTGATGATCAAACCTGTTTCAGTGCTCTTCCTGTCCATAACAACCGGTTTCGAGCCGGATCGCATCGGAACTGTCACCGGGGGCGTCATTGTTCTGGCCTTTTCATTGAACAGGCTGCAGACACCAGATTTAGTAAATTGGCTCTATTTTGCTCTGTTATTGTTCTTTTCCGTTATGACCATGTTTTCCTTTGCCGTTATGATGGCCGCGACAGTCTTCAAATGGGTCGGAAACAGCAGGATTTTTGAAATTTTTGAAAGTGTCATGATGTTTGGGAACTATCCTAGATCCATCTTCAGTCAGGCCTTCCAAACAATCATCAGCTATATCGTCCCCGTGAGCATCATCGCCTTCTATCCAGCATCGGCCCTTCTTGGAAAGGGTGTTCAGGGTCTGCTCCCAATCCTTGCAATTTGCGTCCTGTTTCTGATTCTGGGGCTTTTGTTCTGGCGGTTGATGCTTTCCAAATACACAAGTGCCGGAGGTTAACAAATGGGAATTATTCATATACAGGAGTTAAAAAAGACATATACTACCTATGAACGGGGAAGCACCTTCCTTGATACAGTCAAAAGCCTTTTTGTGAGAAAAAAGATTTATATGGAAGCTTTGAAGGGTATTTCTCTGGATGTCGGAGAGGGTGAGCTAATCGGCTTTCTCGGGCCCAACGGCGCCGGAAAATCCACAACTCTGAAAATACTTACTGGTGTGCTGTACCCAACTTCCGGAAGCGTGGAAATCATGGGCTATACTCCCTGGCTTCACCGCAAGGCTTATGTAATGAATATCGGTGCAGTTTTCGGTCAGAAATCTCAATTGATCTGGGACATTCCGCCCATGGATTCCTTTGAAATGAATAGAGCTATTTACGGCATCCCAACGGCTGATTACAAACGACGGCTTAATGACATGATCGAAATGCTCAGCATTGAAAATGTAGTCCATAAGCCCACCAGACAGCTTTCACTTGGTGAGAGGATGAAATGTGAATTTGTAATGGCAATGCTGCATGCGCCAAAGGTCGTTTTTCTGGACGAACCGACCATTGGTCTGGATGTCATAGCAAAAGAAAAAATCCGGGATTTTATTCATGAACAAAACAAGGAAGGCATTACTTTTATTCTGACCACTCATGATCTGGGCGATGTAGAGCAGCTGGCCAGGCGTGTAGTGGTAGTCAATCACGGTGAAATTGTCTTTGACAACTCGGTTGATGCTTTAAAAAAATCTCTGGGCACCAGGAAAAGAGTGAATCTGACTACAAGCAAAGAGATCCGTGATATGTCAGAAAGCAAAGGTATTCAGATCATAGGAAGAACCTCTCCCAGTATTGTTGAACTTGAATTGGATATGGACAAAATCGAACTCAACCGGTTCATCCAGATTATAAATGAGGAATTTATTATCACTGACATGGTCATGAGCGACCCGCCGATTGAAAGTGTTATAAAGGATCTGTACACAAAGGATGAAGCTTCTACCGGGCAAAATACTCCGGCAGTGTCATTCTGACCCACTTGTCGCAAAAATAGCCGTAATGGCTCTCCACCACCTTGTTTTTCAGATCGAACAATGATATGCAGCCCTCTATACGGAGCTGTTTTCCATCCTTGCTTTTGGGGTTATCGACATGATATTCTTTATTTTTCCCTTCGGGAGACAGAAAGCTGATCAGTTCCCTGGCGTCCTCAAAATCGATACTGCCCCGTGCTGCAAGTTTATCATATATCGCCCTGTTCAACTCATCGTAACGCCACTGGATATCATTGACCCTTTTTCCTATAATACGCTGCGTCCACCCGTGCATGGCAAAATACCGCATCTGCGGTATGATATAGTTATTTGTGACTATAAGGATTTCTTCGTTATCCTCCCGCTGAGGTGCAAAGTAGAAGGAAGACGGGCAATTCTTTTCGCCTGCTTTGTTAATATACCCTTTCTCATCAAAAGCCCCCGGGTGAATGGCCAGTTCACTCTTGTGCTTCTCGTTATAGTAGCTCCACAGCTTTCTGTTGAAGGAAAGATAACCCGGAGGATAATGATAATCATTCCAGCGGAACATTACACCATTCTGATAGGGTACGGAGCTGTGTTCGAGAAGATACCCCAGATCTGGCAGCAGCGGCCTGTATTCCTCCATTGGATATTGCGTTAAGTCTTTGTAAGGTACGGGCGCTCCTGCCTCTGCAGCACAGGAGCGGTCAGACTTTCCATCCGCTATGATGTAAAGCCAGGACACTCCTTTGGGCAGCTCCACCATCAGATCGGCAGCCGACTGAGCGCTGTCGCTGTACTGAACGCACATCCGCGTCATCAGCAGTGAATTTACCCCTATATTTCCAGGATCGCAGTTTGCACCCGGAGACATGTTAACGCCCAGCGCTACGCCTTCCATGTTCATAGCCGCTATACTGCCAACCATGCCCGGAGCGGAAATGTTGACAAAAGGAATGGGCGCGCGGGTGTCATCGGCTCCTAACGCGGGATTGTAAATGATCAACGCCGCTGTGTTCTGAAACACATCAGATGTCGGAAATGTAAAATCCCTTCCGAAGTAAAAACCATTTCCTGCACTTTTTCCGCATACGGTAAATGCATTACACATCATCGGGATAGTAAAATCTTCAGGTTCGACCCCCAGCTCTTCCCTTGTGAAAAATTTTCCCGAATACACCATGGAACATATACTGTCGATTCCCATATTTAAGACAGTCAGACGCTCCATATCTACTTTGGTTTTTGGATTGCTGGCTTTACATCCCTCATAGATCCCTCGGATCTCCTCCCGGATCTCCCCGGGCAGCATTTGGTATGCTTTTTTTGACAACTCGTAAACCAGCTTGATTAAAACACTCTGAATGAGCTTGATTTTCTCAAGCACCTTGCTGCCGATGAAGGAAAACACCACCCTGTCGGCATAATCCATCATCATTGCAACTTCCTTCTCAGCCAGGCAGCCCATCAGATAGCCCATTTCATAGCCGGTTCCTTCCAGAAAATATGCTTTCTTGGGCTTACCCGTATCATAATTTAATATGGACTTGTTTTCGGCAGCGATACCCCTCCTGCCGTTAAAAATAATGGCCTTTACAACCTCGAAGCCATCCCGTCTGAACGCTTCGTTCAGCTGTATCAGGCGCTTCCCGGAAACAGTGCTTCTAAACAAAAGAAGATCCTCTCCAATCAAGCCGTCCGCACATCTACCATCCGGCCTGAACAGATTCATATCCTATTATATGAATCATGGGGGTGTCCTTGTTAGTCAAAATCTATTGCGGTAGCCACATTTCCTACATAATTCCTCTACCGCCCGTCTTTCAGAAAATCCGTCATACATGGCCCTCGCACGATTCCCGTTCAAGATGGCTGAAAAATCCTCGTTAAAAATATTCCCAAGCGGTATGCAACCGTCACCGTCAAGACAACATGGCACAACGGTTCCATCAACAAGTATAGCCGCCTGATCCCGAAGGCCAAGGCAAAACCCTCTGTCACCGGAGCTTTCCGCAGACTTGGAAGGCCATTCGAATACCTCCGCACAATTTAAAAACAGACGGTCACGGAGGGTTATACGCTTCTGAGATGTCAGAGCTTCCAAGATTGAGAAACCCGGATCAAATCTCTGTTGAAGCTTTTGCACCATATAAGCGTTATATTGCTCCGAAGCTTTCGAGGTCATGTTCCAAAGCCTGTAGGTTATAAAGACTCCGCCCCTTCCAAGCGCCGTGTCTGTATATGAGAAAATATTAGCGAGATATTGATCAGCAGACTTCCTATCTGCTGCATCATCGTAAACAGCTTCCTGACTGTGCACAGAAAAGTTCACCTGGCGAAGAGCCGATGTACCAAGTAATATCTCCGCCTTTTCCCTTATAAGCGTACCGTTTGTCGTTATATTAACCTTATATTCATACTGATGACATAGTTCAAGGAGCTTTGCAAGATTAGGATGCAACAAAGGCTCCCCCATCACATGGAGGTACACATAATCGGTAAATCCGTGAAGCTTCCGCAAAACGGCCTCAAACTGCGGAATGTCCATAAATCCCCGTTTTCTTGATGTTCCCGGACAGAACGCACAGGAAAGATTACATACATTTGTAATTTCAATATAGACTTTCTTCAGCTTCTTCATATGGTAATAATTCTAGCCGTTTTTCTTTTTATGTCAATGGGAAGAGATATCCTCTTTTATACTTTTTACTCACCCCACTCAGAGGAGACAGCACTATCCCATGGAGTTTAGTCCTTATATGCTGTAAAATAGTAATAGTATTTAATCTGGGAGGGATAATGTGAAGGTTCAGCACCAAAGAATTATGCTCAACGCAAATTTTCCTTTGAATGTCTTTTTCACTGATGTGACAGAATTTCCAGCACATTGGCACGAATCCGTCGAGGTGGTATATGTGCTTGACGGCAGTCTTCGCGTTGGCGTCAACAGTGAGATATATACCATAGGCCCGAAAGATATCCTGCTAATAACAGGCGGTGATGTACATTATTTTGTACCTGAACCAAAGCGGGTGAACAGACTGATCCTCCATTTCGACAAGGCCTTTTTTGAATCCGCCTTTCCTACTGCAAAAAACAAACGCTTTTCAAGGGCCGTCCTGACAAGTCGGGAGAATACAATTCAGAACCCTAATTCAGATGACGATCCGAACACATATACTGGCATTACTCCTAAAGCCGGTCCTAAAGTCGAACGAAATGACGATCTAAATATCAATCCTAACACCAATCTGAACGACAGCCAATCTGTCCATGGACTTCTGGAGGAACAGATCCTGGCAATCATCGAAGAAAACCGTACAAAGAAAGACGCATATCGGGTCGCGATGCAAGCCCGGCTGTTTGATATACTCGTCATCCTGGCGCGCAGCGTTCCAATGCAGGCATATTCACCCCAAGAGCTTAACAAACACCTGAACCGCATTGGCCGGCTGGAAAACGTATTTAAATATGTAGAAGAGAATTATCACTCAGGCATCTCACTGGAGGAGATCTCCTCAGTAGCGAACTTTAGCGAATACTACTTCACTCGTTTTTTTAAAGAAGCGACTGGCATGACCTTTGGAAAATATATAAACAATTACCGTGTGGAAAAGGCTGCTCAATTATTGAAGGATACTGATGGTACAATCACAGAGGTGGTATTTAAGTCAGGCTTCGGAAGCATAAAGACTTTTAATCGGGTATTTAAACAGACAAAAGGCTGCTCACCGTCAGCTTATAAAAAGACAATAAATGAAGTTTGATAGCAAAAATTTTTTAATCAGAAGGATTTTTATTCTCTCATATCGAATTTATCATAATACGAAACACTTTTTCATAGTGTGAAAATAAAATACCATAATAAGGAAAGGATGAGCTAAATAATGGGGAAGTTTATTTCTTTTGGTGAAATAATGCTGCGGCTTGCGCCGATTGGCTATGAAAGATTTGTACAGGCTCAGCAGTTCGGAGCGGTTTATGGAGGAGGAGAAGCAAATGTTGCCGTATCTTTGAGCAATTACGGCAAAGATGCATATTTTGTGACAAAACTGCCCAAGCATGAAATTGGACAGGCGGCGGTAAATGAATTGAGGCGATTTGGTGTTAATACCAATCACATTGTGCGTGGCGGGGACAGAGTTGGTATTTATTTCTGTGAAAAAGGAGCTTCCCAACGCCCGTCAAAGGTCATCTATGACAGAGCGCATTCCGCGATAGCCGAAGCCAAACGGGAAGACTTCAACTGGGAAGAGATCATGGCAGGCGCACAGTGGTTCCATTTCACGGGCATCACTCCCGCACTCGGAGATGTTCCGGCTCAAATCACACTGGATGCCGTACTTGCAGCCAGAAAGGCAGGCGCTACAGTCAGTGTTGATTTGAATTACAGAAAGAAGCTCTGGTCGACTGAAAAAGCGGGAAAAGTAATGGCGGAGCTGGTCAAGCATTGTGATCTCGTCATTGCAAATGAAGAGGATGCGGAGAAGGTCTTTGGCATAAAAGCGGACGGTTCCGACACGATAAACGGAACATTAAGCGACGAGGGCTATAGAAAAGTCGCTGCGGAGCTTATTTCCAGATTCAATTTAAAGTATGTGGCTATTACGCTCAGAGAAAGTATCAGTGCATCGGATAATAACTGGTCTGGTATACTGTATGACGGTTCAAATTACTATAAATCGAAGAAATATCCTATTCATATCGTTGACCGTGTAGGCGGAGGGGATTCCTTCGGAGCAGGGCTTATTTACGGCCTGTCGTCAGGTTTTGGCCCTCAGAAGTCGCTTGAGTTCGCCGTGGCGGCATCCTGCCTGAAGCACACTATTGAAGGAGACGCTAACCATATATCCATTGAAGAAGCAGAGGCGCTAATGGGCGGAGACAGCTCCGGAAGAGTCCAAAGATAACCATGCAGAATGTATTCTAGGGATTATGGAATGAACAATTAGCCTAACGATACTATATTAGCTGGTTCAAATAGATATGAATACATGTAAGCAGGTGTATATATGAGAATCGATCCGTCAGACAAGTTTTATATCCAATCTATCAGCAGGGCTCTTTCTCTTGTGGAGTTGATAGGAAAATACGGAGATGAAGGAATCTCCCTTACCCTTCTGTCCAAAGCGTCCGGTCTGCCGGTAAGTACGGTATACCGGATCCTTTACAACCTGATATCCTGGCAATATGTGCAAGAGGATGGCAATGGACGATTCAGACTTGGTCTGGAGTTGATTGCACTTGGTAATACCGCAAGCAGCAGTATAGAGCTCAAAAGTATTGCTCATCCCCTTTTGGTGGAATTAGGAAACAAAACTTCCGAAACAATATACCTGGCTATCCTTGATGAGGATAATGCAGACGTCATGTATATCGATAAAATCGAAAGCAAGGGCAACATAAAGCTTGCTGCCGGGATCGGTTCAAGAAACTGCATCCATTCTACTGCAAACGGTAAAGCTCTGGTTTCCGGCTTCACTGACGATCATATCAGAAATCTAATCAGCATGTCCGGTATGCCTTCGCACACTGAATCGACGATCACTGACCCGGAGGACCTTATCAAAGAAATAAATCAGGTCAGGCTGCAAGGCTATGCAATCGACAATATTGAAAACGAACCTGGCGTCAGGTGCGTCGCGGCACCTGTATTCGACAGCCGTGGGAGGATTGTCGGCTCTGTCAGTCTGTCAGGCGTATCGACCTCGGTCACCGTTGAACTGGTGGAGCAAAAATATAAAGCTATGGTCATTCAGACAGCCCATGATATATCACTGAAAATGGGATATAGAAAATAAAACCTTCCTTACTCATGCCTGTGTAAAGTCTTTTGCGACATCATAACCAATTAAGCCAATATTTGAGGTGTGATGGGCAATAAATGACATGCAAGACTTCATTCCATCCTATAAAATAGAATCATATAGCATTATATGACTACAAGGAGGGGGCTTATGGCGTACAGGAATTTTAAAACAGCGATCTACGCACCGGTAGGAAATCTGCTCATGATAACCGATCTGCAGGAATTTGAGAAGCGTTTTTGGTTTATTGAGAAGAATGTCCATGTTGATAAGATCTATCTGGAAACATACCGCAGCGGTGAGTTTATTGAGCGTGATAGAATTCTGGAGATCAAAGAATTCTTCGAGAAAAAAGGAATGATAGTCTCAGGAGGCATTACAACCACAGACAGCCAACCTCAGGAAGTCTATGGTTTTGTATCACTTTGCTATACAAATCAGGAGCACAGGGATAGACTAAAATCAGTTGTCGAAATGACGGCGTCTATATTTGATGAAATCATTCTGGACGATTTTTACTTTACAAACTGTAAATGTGAGTCCTGCATCAATGCCAAAGGAGATAAAAGCTGGGAGGAATTCAGGCTCCAGTTAATGAAGAAAGTCTCTGAGGAGTTGGTCGTTGGGCCAGCAAAAAAGGTCAACCCAAATGTGAATATGATTGTCAAATTCCCTAACTGGTATGAATGCTTTCAGGAGAACGGGTACAATCTGAAAGATAAGCCGAAAATATTTGATATGATCTACACCGGAACCGAAACGAGAGATCCTCTATACACGCAGCAGCACCTGCCAAAATATCTGAGCTATTTTATAATGAGATATTTTGAAAATATCAAGCCGGGTAAAAATGGTGGCGGCTGGTTTGACACCTTCGAATGCAGGGGGAATCTGAATTACTATGTGGAACAGGCATATCTGACATTGTTCTCCAAGCCTGAAGAGGTTACATTGTTCTGCCTTGGCGCGCTGTTGGACAAGCGTTGGAGCATTTTCACCCCACTGGCAGGTTATGCCCTCAGCGAAGCGGATGAATTCCTGGGCGAACTTGGAAAACCTGTTGGTACGTCCTGCTATATCCCTTATCACTCAAATGGTGAAGATTACCTGCACAATTATATAGGGATGCTTGGGATACCTCTGGAGCCCTACCCGGAATATCCCGAGGGACACAGCAAGATCTTTCTCACTGAAAGCGCAGCAAAGGATCCGGATATTATTTGCAAAATCGATAAAAGTCTTCGAAACGGCAGAGATGTTATTATTACCTCAGGCCTTGTAAAAGCGCTTGCAGATAAGGGGCTGGATCAGATTGTGAATATACGCTGGTCGGGCAAAAAGGCGAAGGTCAACAGGTATGGTATCTCCAGGACAGGCCTGAATATGGATGCCGTTGCTGTTTCAGGCAGGGAAATCCTTCTTCCCTGGATGCATACGGCCACCAATGATGTATGGACATTGGTCGAGGGGCTTGGTATTGATAATAACATCCCTGTGCTGATGACCGTCAGTTACGGAAAAGGTCATCTGTTTATCCTGACAATTCCGGATGATCAAGGAGATGTCTACAATTACCCGAAAGAGGTTCTGGCGCAGATTAGAAAGGTCATCAGTACATATCCAGTGGCACTCTTCGCCGAGGCAAAGATTGCTCTGTTCACCTATGATAATGATACATTTGTTGTTGAATCCTTCCTGCCGTATTCCGGAGATGTAAAGATCACAATTGATAAGCCAGGAGCCAAGCTGCTGGATTTGGTCGGCCGCAAGGTGATCGAAGGCAATCCTATTGGAAATGCAGTTGAATTCTTTGTGAATCTGCCGCAGGCCACCTACAGAGCTTTCCGAATAGAATAGAAGAACATTAATAGGTGTATTGGAATATAAGTACAAAGGCACATATATAAGGAGCTGGCGACAGGTAATTTGCCGTCCAACTCCTTTTTTACTTAGCTCTGGGGAATACACCGGAGACATACATCAGTATGACATCCCATCTGCTTGACTTTACATCAGAACGACATCAAACGTGCCCCAAATCATGTGGCAGGATATAATATAGGCTTGATTCGGGCACGTTACGGTGTAGTCACGCGATATTGTCTGCGGTTGCATCTCAAGCTCCACACCGTTGTTGGACATGTTCACAAGGAATATCCCGTTGTGCAGGTTCAGGAACTCTCCCACGGAGGCCTGCGCCAGTTCGTCGGGCTCAGTAATATCCTCCTTCGCAAACTTACCTGCCAGCTTTATAAAAACTTCCGTGTCCGAAGCAATTCCTGTATATAGATTGATCTTTCCATGTATCTCCTGCTGTGTAAACCAATCTGGCTTCAATTCCGATGCGAGCTGATTTATCTCAATCGTCGGACTGTCGTCAATAAACCTGATGATATTCTTAATGAGTAGAGTTACATAATCACTGTATGTCTTACTCATCATACTCTCTCCATAATTCTGGAAGATTCTTTCGATATTATTGGCATCATCGTTGCGGATCACATTGTATTGTCTGCCGGACAAGCCATTTTCCTTTTTGTAATTATCTAAAGCGCTTTGAAGCTGCTCAATGGTAAAATAGTTCCTGTCTAGTAAGGCCTGTCCCAGCATCAGATGTCCTTGCTTCTGAGTGGTAAGCATTTCGTTGAGCTGCGCGTCGTTTATGTACCCCTGTTCGATTGCCAGCTCACCAAATCTCTTGTCAACTCTCTTTTGCATGTTGTGAATCTGTTCAACCTGTGCAGGCGTCATATATCCCGCATTTATCGCAATCACACCCAGCTTTAGATGCACGGAGCGCTGATATTCCAATGCATCAGCCAACTGCTCCGGTTTGATTAGGTTCTTGTTCAGAAGATAGTGTCCAAAGTATTGGCTAAACATATTTCACACTCCTAATTGAAAATATTTTTAACAATGTGTTCAATTTGGTCCTTCTCCCAGGGCTTCTGGATAAAGTCAGATGCACCTTCATCCATGGCGGCTTTCAGATGTGATCTTGTCCCGGACGACGATAGCATAATCACCTTCACATCTTTTCTTATAGCTTTCATTTCATTGAGCGCGACTATCCCGTTCTTATCCGGCATGACAATATCCAGAAAAACAAGATCCGGGTTGTGTTGTTCGAACATTTCGACAGAGCTTTGTCCGCTGGCCGCTTCCAAAATGTTGAAGTCGCCGCATTCCATCAGGCAGTCCTTCATTTTTTTCCTTACAAGCAGAGAATCGTCACATATGAGGATGGTTGGTCGGTTGTCACTCATAGCAGTACCTCCCGAAATTAGTAGAATCAACAAATAATCAGCCGCAAAATAGGCACTCTTTTCAGTGCCTATTGCCACTTTATATTAATTTTATCCTAATTATAGAAATATGTAAAGAATTATGCGCTTCAGCCCTCTGTCTGATGTGCGACAAGACCGGCCGCTCCATATTTCTCTCTTAAGCGCGGCTTTTCGATCTTACCCGTAGGATTGCGCGGAACGCTGTCGAAAATGATCTTTCGCGGACGCTTATACCGAGGCATGGGCGCGCAAAAGGCTTCAATTTCTTCTTCGCTGCTCCGGCAGCCTGGCTTCAGCTCTATAATAGCAGCGGCGATCTCACCAAGTCGGGCATCCGGCAGGCCAATGACTGCGACATCCTTTATTGCTTCATGGCCACGCAGGAAATCCTCGATCTGTACGGGATACAGATTCTCCCCGCCGCTGATGATAACATCTTTTTTCCGGTCAACAAGGTAGATAAAGCCATCGTCATCCATTTTGGCCATATCACCCGTAAAGAGCCAGCCATCTCTGAGCACCGCGTCCGTTGCCTTTGGGTCGTTGTAGTAGCACTTCATTACACCGGGTCCACGCACCGCAAGTTCTCCAACTGCTCCAAAATCAACATTACTTCCACGTTCATCCACGATCCTGGTTTCCCAGCGATATCCCGGCACTCCAATAGCTCCGACTTTATGAATATTCTCCGTGCCCAGGTGAACACAACCCGGGCCAATGGATTCACTGAGTCCATAGTTTGTATCATAAAGATGGTTAGGAAAGTATTTTTTCCAGCGATGAATCAAACTTGGAGGAACAGGCTGCGCCCCGATATGCATCATTCTCCAGCTTGAAAGGTCGTAATCCTTCAGCTTTACATCTCCGCTGTCAATAGCGTCCAGAATATCCTGAGCCCAAGGAACCAAGAGCCAAACGACTGTGATTCTCTCCTCGGAAACTGTCCTCAGTATCCATTCAGGCTTAATCCCGCGGAGTAAAACAGCCTTGCTGCCCGACAGCAGGCTTCCGAACCAGTGCATTTTGGCGCCGGTATGGTAAAGCGGTGGAATACATAGAAAATTATCCTCTCGAGTTTGTCCGTGATGCCTTTGTTCCGTATAGCACGCCGACAGCAGGCTGGCATGTGTGTGCAAAATCGCCTTTGGGAATCCTGTAGTCCCGGAGGAAAAGTATATAACTGCATCCTCCTCGTCCGACAGCTTGATCTCCGGGCGTTCCGAAGAACAATTGGCAGCCAGACGATCATAGCTTTCTGCAAAGGTTGGGCGACCCTCCCCTGCATAAAGAAGCATTCTCACTTTGGGAATATGGTCGTAAATTGTCTCAATACGGCCGATGAATTCAGGTCCGAATATAAGGGCAATTGAATCCGACAAGCCGAGACAGTATTTTATTTCCTCGGCAGTATAGCGAAAATTCAGAGGCACTGCTATAGCGCCTGTCTTTAATATGCCAAAATAAATAGGCAGCCACTCCAGACAGTTCATCAAAAGGATAGCTACCTTATCTCCTTTTTTTATTCCTCTTTTGAGCAGCAGATTGGCAAACCGGTTCGCTTTCTCGTCAAAGACACGCCAGGTCATCTCACGGCGGTACTCGCCAGCCGGATTGTTCTCAATCAGTTCATATTCACGCCAAATGATATTGTGACGATCCTGGAGATCCAGATTTATCTCCGTCAGACATGTTTCCTGCCCATATAAATCCGCATTGCGCGACAATAGTTCAGTGATAGGCATTTCTCCATCCTCCCGTGCTACATATAATACAAAACAATAATTATATTATAAGGCTGAATTTTTAGTTTATCAACCATTTCGTATCATTTGCTTTTGCGACACCATTTCGTATTATTTGCTTTTTGTGATTTTTTTAGTAAAAAGCTGTAGAAATTGATACCTAATCTTTCTTATTACCGATTTTGACCGCCAAAATCGGTGAAAAGGCGCCACTCAAACGACGTGGTGTCTGTTAGGGAACTAAGGAAAAGCATCTATACACCAAAGCGGCGAAAAACTTGTGGGGCAGTCGGCGCTTATTCGCCATCCATGGACTCAGGCGCGCCTGAAATGTACATCGTGTACATTTCACTGCCTTCTTTTGTTTTCCTCCGGGTGTATAACGAAGCTTTTCCTAACACTAATAAGCGGCTCTGAAGACGGATTGATCATGAATACTCAGAATTTTACGCAAGATATCGGCGAATTACCTTTAACTCACCACTTCGTATCATTTATGCAGTACAGGGGAGGGATCAAAGAGACTTTATGAGCTATTGTACAATAACGGAAACAAGCGCTTCATTTGCAAGAGCTGTATAGTTCAGCTCCGGCAAGCCGAAACTCACAAAAATGCATAAAGAAAATTATTTTTGTAGCATTTTTGTTCAAACAGTCGGCTTGCTGATCCTCGCTCTGACTATACATCTCTAAGCTTCATTCCGCTAAAGTTTCCTTATATTGTACAATAGCTCATAAATACTTTGTTTGAACTGTAACGTGCAATCCGCTACCCTTATTTATTTATTGCAGCCGCTGCAGTGGTCGCAGCCACCGGTATGGCATGAGCTTTTCTCACTGCAGCCGGAGCATGTTCCCTTTTTCATTATATGGCGAATTGCCAGAACAAACAAAACAGCCAAGAAAATGCTTAATATTATCGTAGGTAGATTCATATTCAAGGCCCTCCTAAACAACGGTATTTGCTTTTACATCAGCATGCCGGAGTTCTTTTTTATTATCAGGCGCTGGACGCAGCAGTAAATACAGCATTCCTGCCAGAACAATCAATGCCGTCGCCGCACCTGCTCCAAACAATTCACCATTGAACACATTAACTAAATGATATGCGATAAATGCAATCACATAGGCAAATGCCGTTTGATATCCAATCGCGAACCATGTCCATTTCACACTGCCCATTTCACGCTTGATCGCACCAATAGCCGCAAAGCATGGGGCGCAAAGCAAATTAAAGATCAAAAAGGACATTGCCGCTGCCGCACTCGGGAATATTTGCATGACAGCAATCCATAGGCCAGGATCGTCCTCACCCATTTCCGCCATGCCGCTAAGCACGCCAATTGTTCCCACAACGTTCTCCTTCGCCACCAGGCCTGTTACAGTCGCCACGGCCGCCTTCCAGTTTCCAAAGCCCAGAGGGGCAAATATAGGTGCTAATACGCTGCCAATAACGGCCAGCAAACTGGATTCCTGATCCACAATTTCAAAGGAGCCGTCAGAAAATCCAAAGGCTGAAAGAAACCAGATGATGCCGCAGGCTACAAAAATCACCGTACCTGCTTTTATAATGAATGCCTTGCTGCGTTCCCACATATGGATTAGCACACCTTTAGGCGCCGGCAGATGGTACTGGGGCAGTTCCATCACAAAAGGAGCAGGATCGCCTGAAAACATTTTTGTTTTCTTTAGAATGATGCCGGAAACAATGACAGCCCCAATGCCCATAAAATACATCGCAGGAGCCATCCACCATGCACCCCCAAGGATCGCACCAGCTATCAGCGCAATCACCGGAAGTTTCGCGCCGCAGGGAATAAACGTAGTGGTCATGATCGTCATACGGCGGTCTCTTTCATTTTCGATTGTCTTTGTTGCCATAACACCGGGTACGCCGCAGCCTGAGGATATCAGGAGCGGGATAAAGCTCTTTCCTGAAAGTCCGAATTTACGGAATATACGGTCCATAATGAACGCAACACGCGCCATATAGCCGCAATCCTCCAACAGGGACAGAAAGCAGAACAGGATTAACATTTGCGGCACAAAGCCCAATACAGCTCCCACACCACCGATGATTCCATCCACGATCAATCCGGTGATCCATTCAGCCGCACCAATGTTTATCAGCCAGTCATTCACCGAAGGCTGGATCCATTCTCCGAATAGAGTGTCATTGGTCCAATCTGTAACAATAGCTCCAATGGTTGTGACGGAAATATAGTATACAAGGAACATCACCAGTGCAAAAATAGGGAGCGCCAGCCAGCGGTTGGTAACAACCATGTCAATTTTGTCTGATGTAGTCATGGTTCTGCTGCTTTTTCGCACACAATCCTTCATCAATTCGGAGATATATAAATAGCGCTCGTTTGCAATAATGCTTTCACTATCGTCGTCCAGTGTATTTTCAACGGATGAAGTAATTGCTTCAATACGGTCAGCGTCCTCTCGGCTGATCTGCAGCTCTTGCTGAATCCTTTCATCTCTTTCGAACAATTTCGTTACAAGCCAACGCAAGTTTCGTCGTTCTGCAAAGCCTTTTACGATTTCAGAAATTTCTTCTAACGCTTCTTCAACAGGCGCACTGAATTTGTGCTGCGGTTCGGCGCCGATTTTCTGTTTGGTTAGTAAAATGGCTTTTTCAGCAGCCTCCATTGAACCGTCGCCTTTGAGAGCGGAGGTCTCAACGATTTCACACCCAAGAGCGTTACTCAGCTTTTTCAGATCAATCTTATCACCGGACTTTTTAACAAGATCCATCATATTCAAAGCAACGACAACAGGAATCCCCAGCTCGAGCACCTGTGTCGTCAGATACAGGTTCCGCTCCAGATTAGTCCCGTCCACCAGATTAATTACTACATCAGGCTTCTCTTTAGTAAGGTAATCACGACTGACGACCTCTTCCAGCGTATAGGGAGAAAGCGAATAAATTCCGGGCAGGTCTGTAATAATTACATCTTTATGCCCTCGCAGCTTCCCCTCCTTTTTTTCTACGGTTACACCAGGCCAGTTGCCCACATACTGGCTGCTGCCTGTCAAGTCATTGAACATCGTCGTCTTCCCACAGTTCGGGTTACCAACAAGAGCAATTTTTATGCCCATACATACCCCCTAAATTATCGTTAGCATAAGCTAACCTATTTGTAAAAAATTTATAGCCTGCTTCAGTTCACTTCAATATTTTCAGCTTCCGTCATTCGAATGGAAAGCTCGTATCCCCGTACATTGACCTCAATCGGATCGCCTAAGGGAGCAACCTTCCGGACAAAAATCTCCGTGCCCTTTGTTATCCCCATATCCATAATGCGGCGTTTCAGCGGACCGGTGCCGTTTAATTTCGCAACAGATACGGTTTCTCCGCATTTAACTTCCTTCAGTGTCCTCATCTGAAATGCTCCTTCTTCGAGATTATTCTATACTCTACACATGATCATGACGTTTGAACCCTATTCGCCATAGCTTTGCTGATAGCTATTCTGGTACCCTTAACATTCACAATTACATTCCCGTTCAGTTCATTCACAACAGAAACCTCCGCATTTTCAACAAAGCCAAGGTTTGTGAGAAAATGCCTGACATCGTCCTTTCCCCGTATGGATCTTACATGTACGACTCCTCCGGTTCCCACCATGCTCAGCGGTATTGTATGCTCAAGGGTTGCTGCGTTTCCCGTTGCCATATCAATTTCCTCCAATATCAGTTAGCAATAGCTAACGAAATGTCTTATATTTAGGGGTTAGCATATGCTAATCCCTTCCTAAGGTCTAGTTTACGCCTGCAAATATTGTTTGTCAAGACAATATTTGCGAATTTGATGGTTACTGTGATCCGTTTTTGATATTGTCTTAATAACCCGTCAGTGATTTTGTCTCACCTGGATGTGGTATATAATAACCTCATGTCAAAAATATGGGGTGGAATGGATGCGGAGGATTGAATTGACTGTGGA
>JAEYON010000174.1 GCA_023411645.1 Bacillota bacterium
TGTCAAGCGTTTCTGATTTTGTCTTGTAATTTGAGTATCATTAGCTTGTAAATGCCTATCAAAAGGTAAGCCCTTTTTAATCCTCAAGCCGAGGTAAAAAGGGCTTCTTTTTTTAGCTGTCAGAACATGCTGAGGCAGGCAGAAGCATGCTCCAGAAAAGGCTCAGACAGGCTATAGCAGCTCTGACTCGCTACAATGCGGGCGCAGGTGATTCGACATCGTGCCTCAGCACCTGCGGTTGCGCCATCCATGGCGCAACATACCGCATTCCAGCTTCGTCACGCTTCACAGCCTGTAACTTCACCTTTTATGTTGCATTAACTCTGCCTGCCTCAGCATGTTCATTTAATTAAAATCCTTTTGAAGTTTTAGATACTTCCGTTCAAGAATATCCATAGACTGCTTTGTAGGTTCCAGATTACGTTCATAAATGTCTGAATATATGCGAGGGACTCTCAAGAGCCTAAAATTCATGTCATTAATATCAAAACGCTCAAGGTCTAAATCATTTAAACCCAGCCATTCCCGGTATGCATTGTATTCCTTGCCCTTTCTCTTCTTAAAGGCCTTGGCCAAATCCTCAAGGCCTCCTACACCACCACAGTCCTCAATAATGCCATACCCTTCTCCCTCAAGTACGCGGGGAAGAAGCCTCCCTGACAGGTCATCATCCTTGAATATGCGTTCAAGAGTGACATCTACAGTCCAGTTGTCGCCGAAATCATAGACAAATACCAGTCTGGAATGTGGTTCTGCTATGACATGCTTTAATTTATGCTCAGTAATGTCATAAACCTTCTCATCCTCATCCCGGTAAAGGTATGTATCATCCGTAATGATTTCAAATATTCTATTCTCTTCAATATCGTTAAAAGGATCATCAGCAAATAACCGGTTGTATTCCTTATCGCCCATACTTTTACGAATAGATGCAGTTAGGTTCTCTCTGAAAGGCTCTTCGAGGCGAAACAGGTGGCTTGCCTGCATTTCAAACAATGTCATCAGAATGTAGCTCAAACGAGCCATAGTAATACTGTTGCCGACCTGAAACCTACGCCACATTTTAGGCTGGTAATCCCTCAATTGCGCATGAAACTCATAGATAGGATTTGATGCCATTGTACAACCCCCTTCCTAGTGATTCATATTATACACTAAATCACAGCAGTGGCGAAGGGGATGCTTTGCCTGCTTAGGTTCCGGTTATCAGATCCGCACGGTGACTCTGCTTTTGCCTGAACTGGTCGAATAAGCTTTTTCTCCATGGATGGCTCATGGGAGGAATGTACTTTGCGATTGGTTTTACTTTTGATTGTCTGAAATCAAAATTCCGTGACGTGCGCTCATATTCAGGAATTTCTTCCATAGCATAGACCCCATCTTCCACACTAAAGTACAGGTTATTGTCAAAAGTACGTATAACAAGCCCCTCTGTGCCCTTGTGAAAGTAAACGGGGAGACCGGTTTGATTGATAGTGCGGTAATACTTGTTAGAAAACCTGATAGAATGGCCGCTGTCTACCTTACGCCTGGTCAGTACAGCCAGAGTGAGGTTTGCCTTCTCCTGTGTGGGTTTGTTTTCAAATACGGATTGCATGCGGCTGTGATCAAGCGCAAAGCGCTTGTTGAACCGGGGAAGGTACTGTTTAAGGTATTCATTTGCCTGCTCTATAGTGGTCACACCCGCAAGCCTTAACATGATCGGAAGGCGAGACTGCAATGTCCAAAACATGCGCTCCACACGCCCCTTTGCCTGCGATACGCTAGTGGTCTTAATCTCGACGCCGAGTGTCTTGCAGGCGTATGCGAATTGTGTGTAAGTGTCGTTTTCATCCAGCCCACCGCCTTTTTTCTTGAATTCAAATATTGTTCTCCTGTCCGTATAGAACATGAGCGGTATACCATAGTCCATCAGTATTTGCCAGAACACATTGTAATAGCCATTAAGGGTTTCTGCCTTATCAAACCAGGCACCGGTAACCATTCCCGTCGCGTCGTCTACCGCTATATGAAGCGTGGTTTGTACAGCTGCAAACCACGGATATATGCATGCGTCCATCTGCTGCATTTCCCCAAAGTATGCACAACGCGGACGCCTGGCATGAGCATCTTCAATATCGACAATCAGTGCCTGCAGCCTGTTTTCCTCCCTGGAAGTGACCGCCGCCTTTTTCATTTCTTCCAGCAGCTTTCGGACATCTTTCCTTGTCTGCTTGGTAGCCCGGGGAGATAGAAGATATTGCCCCATGAGTAGTTTTCTGACTACAGCCTCAGAGACTTTTATACCTTCAAATTCCTGCAGCAGCTCCGAAAAGTGTTGGTAAGTTGCATCGTAGTACTTAGTTCTGTAAAGATCAACAATTGACTCCTTAACCTCGGCAGTAAATGCATGCGCAGGTTTGCGTCCGCTATTGCCATGCACAAAAAATTTCTTGCCATAGGTTTTGTAGCCTCTGATATATCGGTCAATACTGCGCCTTGTACAACAAAGCTTTTTTGCCGCCCTGTTTTTGCTTCCATTCTGTTCGACTAGTTCCTTTATGACCTCATATTTCTCTTCTTCGTCCACAGTCAATTCAATCCTCCGCATCCATTCCAC
>JAEYON010000054.1 GCA_023411645.1 Bacillota bacterium
TAAAATGTGAGCTGCGCCATTCCTGGACGTCAACAATGCGGCAGGAAAGCGTTGCTGAACACAGTTGGAGGCTTTGTATCTTTTCGTGGCTGCTGAAGGATCAGTTGCAGAATGAATACGATATGGATAAAGTTCTAAAAATGTGCCTGTTTCATGATTTGGGAGAAGCGATCTCAGGGGATGTCCCAAGCTTTTTAAAAAGCAATGAAGATATAAAAAGAGAAGATGCTGCCATTGAACAAATCGTTGGAATGCTTGATCATGATTCCGGTGTCGAGCTGAAAGAGTTATTTGCTGAGATGAAAGAACAACGAAGCAAAGAAGCGAGGCTTTTCAACGCGCTTGATAAGCTGGAGGCGGTGATACAGCATAATGAAGCTCCCATTGATACCTGGCTGCCGTTGGAATATGAACTGAACAAAATCTATGCGGACGATGAGGTAAAAGGGATTGCGGTAATGGAGGATCTGCGTGAAGCGGTCAGGCAGGACACTATCGATAAAATCAGATTAAAGTGAACTGTACTGCGGTCAGTTTCCACAGACCAAATAAAAAAGCGGGTAATGAATATGAAAATTCTAAATTTTGGCTCTTTGAATATAGATTACGTTTACCAGGTCGACCATATCGTCAAACCGGGTGAAACGGTTAGTTCTCATAAAATGCAGATATTTCCGGGGGGAAAGGGGCTCAATCAATCCATTGCGCTTGCACATGCAGGCGCAGAGGTCTGGCATGCAGGGTGTGTTGGCGCCAAGGATGGAGCTTTTCTTGTAGAGCTTCTAAGGGAAAACGGAGTGGATGTGCGCAATATCTGCGAGACTGACTACCCCACCGGCAATGCCATAATTCAAGTGGACAAAAGCGGACAAAACAGTATAATAATCTTCAGCGGTGCGAACGGAGCGCTCCAAAAGGAGCATATAGACGCTGTGCTGGAAAAAGCCTCACTAGATGATATATTGTTACTTCAAAACGAGGTCAGCAATATTACATATTTAATTGAAAAAGGGCTGTCGCTCGGACTTCGGGTTGCGTTCAATCCCTCGCCCTTTGAACCCTATATTTTGAGACTGCCCCTTGAAAGACTATCCTATTTGTTCGTGAACATGATCGAAGCTGCTGAGATCACCGGATCTCAAGAGGATGATCCAGAAAAGCTGATTGATATACTGGAAAAAAAGCTTCCTAAAACCGCAGTCATTCTAACAAGAGGGAGCCAAGGTGCGGATTTTTTGTTTAAGCGTTTGCGGATTCACCAGGACGTCTATCCAGCCGATGTTATAGATACTACAGCGGCGGGTGATACCTTCACTGGGTTTTTCCTCAGTGCCATCGCCAATGGCCGGGAGCCGTCGATTGCCTTACGAATTGCCTCCAAAGCGTCATCGATTACGATTTCACGTATGGGTGCTTCGACGTCGATCCCTTATTTGAAAGAATGCATTGATGTATATTAACAAAAGACATAACTTTTACAGCAATAATTCAATATTTCTGGAAGTCCCATTTGACGATGTGTGAAAGGATTTTCTTCAACCACGTCGAATTATTGAACGTATATTGGAGTGCGTGAAATGGCAAAGAAGGACATTACTAAAATGCGTGAAACGGACCTGTACCGACCTGTGCATGATTACCTTGAAAGACTCGGATATCAGGTACAGGGCGAAGTGAATGGCTGCGACCTGGCGGCGATAATGGGTGATGAGCTGTTGATTGTCGAGCTGAAAACATCGTTCAATCTCAAGCTGCTCAGTCAGGCTGTCAAACGCCAGCGAGCAGCGGATTCTGTATATGTTGCTATTCCGAACCCAAAGGGAGGAGCAAGGACAGCGGGCTGGAGAGATATGTGCATGCTGCTGAGACGACTCGAGCTCGGACTGATAACGGTTTCGCCAAACAGGAAGGATGAACAGGTTGAGATCCATTTTCATCCTAATACCTTTGACCGCTTAAAAAGCTTGCGTTCCAATAAAAAGGTACGTCATCATATCATCAAAGAGGCTGTCAGCCGAAGCGGACAGTATAATACCGGAGGAACAAACAAGGCAAAGCTTATCACGGCTTACCGGGAGCAAGCAATCCACGTAGCGTGCTGTATGATGAAGTATGGAAACATATCACCTTCGCAGCTTAGAAAGCTGGGAACCGGAGTAAAAACGCAGAACATCCTGTATGATAATCATTATGGATGGTTTACCAGGGTATCCAAGGGCATTTATTCTTTAAATGACTGTGCGAAAGAATTCCTGGAAGGATACCCGGAGTTGGTCGAACATTATATGGGTCTGATAATTGAGCAGGAAAATGCTGCGCAGCAAGGTTCCCAGTATGAAGGGGATAAAGGGGAGGAAATCCACCAAAAAATTCATCATTTTTCGGGTTGACTCTATCAGTTAGCCATGGTATACTGTTTCAAGTCAACACCTTATATACGCTGGTGTAGCTCAGCAGGTAGAGCAGCTGACTTGTAATCAGCAGGTCGGGGGTTCGATTCCGTCCACCAGCTCCAAAATGAAAAGACCCGGTTCTTCGCGAACTGGGTCTTTTATTTCGCAGGGATACAAGAGACGGAATCGAACCCGAGAGGGCACGAGGATAGCTGATATATGGTATAATGTGGATATGTTATTCGGACTAATGTAGAGGAGGTTATTACATGGTTATAGATAAAGTGAAGGTTCAAGAGCTAATCGATGCTCAAAATGGCGAAAGTCCGTTTTCTGGAGTAGTTTTAATTAAAGAGAGGGGAGATATCGTTTTTGAGGGTGCATATGGTTATGCTAATAGAAGTGAAAGAATACAAAACAGAGTAGATACCAGATTTGGTATCGCGTCTGGCTGTAAGATATTCACTTCAGTAGCAGTATGTCAGTTGGTCGAGAGGGGATTATTAACATTTGACTCATTACTGAAGGATTGCCTGGATGTGTCATTTCCTGAATTTGACCCAAATGTTACAGTGGGGCAGTTGTTAACGCATAGTTCTGGTATACCGGACTATTTCGATGAGGAAGTAATGAGTGATTATGAAGACCTTTGGAAGGATAATCCAATGTATAGGATTAGAAGTCCTCGTGACTTCCTTCCGCTATTTCAGGACAAGGATATGATGTTCAAACCTGGAGATAGGTTCCACTATAACGATGCGGGTTTCATTGTTTTGGGCTTGATTGTAGAGCAGATATCCAATATGCCATTCCATGAATATATTGAGGCTAACATATTTAAGCCGTCCGCGATGACAGATACAGGATATTTTGCATTGGACAGACTCCCTGAGAGGGTAGCACTTGGCTACATAGATTTTGAGGATGGCTCCTGGAAGAGCAACGTTTACTCAGTTCCTGTAGTTGGCGGCCCCGACGGAGGTTGTTTCACAACTGCGACAGATATGTTCAAGTTCTGGGATGCTCTGCTGAATTTCAGACTCCTGAAGGAGGGTATAACAAAGGAAATGCTAAGACCTCATATGCAGGCTGATGAATATACGCATTATGGGTATGGGGTATGGATTATTAAGAGAGGAGACTCTTACCAGACCTTTGTCCAAGGGTCAGACCCTGGGGTTAGCTTTATGTCACTGGTTTCCCAAAGTCAGGATGTTCAATTTGCAGTATTATCCAATACGGACCATGGGCTGTGGGAGATATGCAATGGAGTGGCTGCTATGATGTAAATGTAATAAACTAAATAAAGAATTACATTTGCGTAAAGCATACTTGGAAAAGCTCATGAGTGCAGTTTTCTCTTTCCAGGTGAGATGATTGTATTCATTTTTATTGTAGCATCATTGACTGTGATGTATAATGTTTACAATAAATAAATAAATAATAAGGTGGTGCTTGTGATGAAATGCTATAACCATCCGGAAAATGATGTCCAAGGAGCTTGTGTATACTGCGGCAAGCTATTTTGCCAGGAATGCTTAATAGAGGTCAATGGCAAAATGTATTGTAAAGCTGATATAGGTAACGTAGTAAAGGAAGCTAAAGAAGAGGCTGCCACTGCAAGAGCTGCTTCTCCAGCTATCAACATTAATAATGTAAATACAAATTCCAACACTAATACCAACAACATCGGAGCCACGGCAAACTATCCATATAAAAGAAAGTGGGTTGCGGCCATTTTATGCTTCTTTTTAGGTTATCTAGGGATACACAGATTCTATGTTGGCAAAACGGGTACAGGCATAATTTGGCTATTAACGCTGGGTCTTGGCGGAGTAGGTGCTTTAATTGATTTCATCATAATCCTTATTGGCGGTTTCAGAGATAAGGCTAATATGCCTTTGAAATAATTTGTTAAAACCACACTAGAAGAGATTGAGTATTGGCATTAAACAGCCCTCGGAGTGATCCGAGGGCATACTTATTGAACTCTAACATCACAGGCAGCTACCAGAAGGAATATTACATTAAAAGGAGAGTTGTGAATAGAAGTTGTGAAGATTTGTAAAGCAAATTATATTTCACTTCTGCGGTGTATAAGTGCCTCTAGCGATTGTTAATATATTGACAATCTGCATGTAATTCGTTTATAATTGGTCATGGTAAGTAAGCTGAATATAAACGCTTCGGTTGGACAGGAAACTGTTTTCAAGAAAACGTGCTTTCAGGGTGGGGAGCTACTGATGCTTTTTGCCCTTATTTATTAATGCTAGAAAAATATAAAAAAATAATATAAGGAGATGAAGAGATGAGGGTAAATATTACAGAAACCGTACTACGTGATGCGAACCAATCGTTGATCGCCACAAGAA
>JAEYON010000086.1 GCA_023411645.1 Bacillota bacterium
AGGCCGGTACAAGCTACGTATTCTCCGTCGGAGGTGCTGACCCACCAGACAGGATTATAAAAGTTCTTGAAAACAAAGCCCTCATTTATCATCTTATATAACGTAGGTGTAAGCTCAGGGCTGACAACATATGGCGAAAAGCCTTCGGCTGTCAGCATGATCAGATTGCAACCCTTGAACATTCCAGTGTACTCGTTTGTAGCCGTAGGCTCAACTGTGGAGAAATACTTGTGCATTGAGTAAAGCTGGTCGCTCTCTCCTGTGGCCATCAACGCATCAAAGTCAATATCCATAACATTGTAAGGCTTTACAGGAATAACCGGCTCCTGTGGTTCGTCATCACCGGAAGACTCACCCGCCCCCTCAGTATCTGTGGAGGACTCCTCAGGTACCGCAGGATCATCCTGATCGCGTATAGGCTTTTGTGAGTCCGAATTATTTTCATCTCCGGGAAGCTCTTCTTTCTCACTTTTGTCGGACGCGACCCCATCAATAATTATACCCTCGTCAAGGTCCTCCTTCAGTTCTCCTAAAACTAGCTTCTCAAAATCCAGACGCATCGTTGTCATGATTCCAAGCTTGTTTACGGAAAGCTCAGGAGACGTTTCATTAAAGTACAGATTATACTGAGACACAGGATCGTCGCCGGTTAATGTGACGCACACAATCGCAGATGAAAAGCTGAGCACGCAGAACAACAAAACATAGCTCCAAACAAAAGCTGATCGTTCCTTTAATACAAGCACCTTTTTATACAGAAGTACGAATGCAAACGGAACGAAAAGCAGCAGGACAGCAACAAAGTTTTTAGCAATCGCCTCAACTACAATATCCCAAAACTGAGCCGCATCCCCTGCTCCCATGACAGAAATCAATGAAAGAGGAGTTTGAAAAATGCAGTAATAAATCAGCTGAGTGCCATAAACAAGAGCGGCAATAAATGCTATGACCGCCGTAACAGTCCTTGCGGTCTTGATCGGAAACAGGCCCACGATTATATACAGAACCGTACCGCCGGATAGAGCAAATATAAACGCAAAAAAATAATCAAAGCTTAGATTGTCGAATATCCATAGTCTGTATAAAAGCTCCAGATAAGCAATCATAAGAACAAAAAAGCACAATAGCCAGTAATCCGTCATAATAGCTGAAAGCTTGCCGTAAAATTTGGACTCGCCTATTTTTCTTATAAACTTGTTATCCTTCAAAAATGCCCTGAGTGGTTCAATAAAGTCTTCCATACGAGTCCGTTTATTCACATTCGCTCCATCAACCTTGTATTTTTCAAAGGCTTATTTCCATATTATGCGAGAGATTATCACAACAAATCCATTCTATCAGCTTTATAATGGCACATCAACAACATATCAAAAAATACTGCAGTTTTAAATAATCCCGTCCATTCTATCACCTGCAGTACTATCAAAATACAGACAAGCTTTGGTACCTGGATTATTATATGCCTTGACCGAAGTCATGTTTATATTATACGATTAGTACATCAGGAACTCAAACTTAGTTAAAGCAAAACAGTTGTGTTCTTAGCTATTACCATTTTATATCAAATAGGAAAGGAATCTTCAAATGAAAGTACACGATATTTCCATGAAAGTAGATCAGGACATCCCCGTTTACAAAAACAAGGATGAAATTAGACCAAAGATTACGGTTGTGAGTGATTTTACTACCGGCAGCAGCTATTCCAGTAACATTAGTATGAATCTGCACACCGGTACCCATATCGATGCCCCGCTGCATATGATAGAAGGTGGGGCAACCTTTGATACCATTGACATTACCAAACTGATTACCGACTGTACAGTATTTGATTTTACCGAAGTAAAGGACAGGATTACGGCAGACGACCTGAAGAAGAAGGACATAAAGCCAGGCTCTTTCATTCTGCTCAAAACACGGAATTCTTTTTTTGAAGGCTTTGACAATAATTTTGTTTTTGTTGATAAAACAGGCGCCGAGTATTTGAAAAACCTTCAGATCACAGGTGTTGGCATCGACTCTCTTGGTATTGAGAGAGCACAACCAGAACATGAGACACACAAAATCCTGATGGGACACGGTATCATTATACTGGAGGGTCTTCGCTTGGCCGATATCAAAGAGGGCAGTTACAAGTTGGCAGCACTGCCGCTGAAGATGCATGGAACTGAAGCATCTCCGGCACGGGCTGTTCTCATAGAGGACTAACACCTTTAAGCTGATCCATATAAATTAAGCAGCCTATAACAATATTTCAACGCGCAGAAGCCTGGCTATGACCCGAATTTCCTTCATTGAGACAGTCTCGGTTGACAGGCTTCCGCTGTTGCTGATCAGCAGCAGTTTTTCATTGTCCAGCTTCCTAATCTGTCGGAGCATTTTCCTGCCATTATGCTCAATAAAGTAGTTCCCATCCTTCTCAATCCCGTGTATACTGCATGAGAGCACCAGATCGTCCTTCATGATCCTTAGGCCGGACATCTCATTATCCTCAACCTTCAGGTAAAATACCTTTTCCTTTGGACAGCCCTCCACCTTGTTTGCAATTATTGGAAGTTGCTTTGTGGCAACAGCCTTATCCATCGTATAGTTATAAACCGGCACAGTCATTATCACACCTGCCAGCGCGTCTGTCCAGATTTCCTGAACAGGCTTTTCGATAACCTTCTTAACTGTTTTGTCGGGCTCCGGTCTAAGCCTGACCTCAGCCTCGTCATACAGCTCCAGCCTTCCCGCTTCCTGACGCAGCGCCTTGGATACCCGTGAGATCAGGTCGCTGTTCATAACCTTTTTTCCGTTTTCCACTTCATCTATATAACGTTCCGTGACGCCTACCATCCTGGCCAGTTGTTTTTGTGTCATGCCTGCTTCTTTTCTCAATCTGTTGATTTCTGATCCGATCCTGCTCATAGCCTGCCTCCATTAGATATAAATGCTCGTCCTGCACCGTTAAAAGGACACTAGTAAAATACTACAGGATGGCTCAGCAGAAGTCAACGCAGACAAAGATTGCAAATGTATTTTCATTTAAGGGAAATCCAAAATATCATAAAATCAATTAATTATCAGTAGTCTTATTTAGAAAAGGAGCATTGAACACGAAGCTCCTCTTTATGAAGGCAGCGTAGAAAAGGTGAAGGAAGGCCTTCTGTTGGGCAAAGATTTTTTGGAGAAGTGTTTATAAAATTCTATTGACATCTCCTGACAGTATGTGGTATCATTCCCGTAAACCAATGAAGAGGAAGTAAAACTGTGGAACCGGTCGCAAAGAGAGTCGGGGGTGCTGGGATCCCGGCAGGCA
>JAEYON010000093.1 GCA_023411645.1 Bacillota bacterium
TCCACAGTCAATTCAATCCTCCGCATCCATTCCACCCCATATTTTTGACATGAGGTTATTATATACCACATCCAGGTGAGACAAAATCACTGACGGGTTATTAAGACAATATCAAAAACGGATCACATATTTTCCGAATAGATTTTTTTGGTGTTGACAAACACAGGTGATTGCTATTATAATGGGTAAGTGCCTAAAACACGCGCCATTAGCTCAGTTGGTAGAGCACCTGACTCTTAATCAGGGTGTCCCGGGTTCGAATCCCTGATGGCGCACCACAGAAATACAAAGCCTCCAGGATTTATATCTGGAGGCTGTTTTTTACATTCAGCTATTTTTCAACCCGGATGAATTGATCTCCCTCAGGAAACGAGTAAAAATGCAAAAAAATTGAGAAAAGAGAGGTAAACAAAAATGGCAGGAATTTTGGAAACAAATGTACTTACCCAGGTTGGCTTTATTGTAAAGGACATCGAAGAATCAAAGAAAAAATTTGCTGAATTCTTCGGTGTTAAAGTACCCATGCATATCGACGGCGGTAAATATGAAGTTACCGGCACAAAGGTAATGGGCGAACCTGCGCCTGACGCTAATTGTTATATGGCTTTTTTTGATGCAGGCCCAAACATTCAGATAGAGCTAATCCAGCCAAATGGCGTTAAAAGCACCTGGCAGGGTTTTCTCGACGAACATGGAGAAGGGATACATCACATTGCTTTTCAAATCAAGGGAATGGACAGCAAGGTTCTTTTATGTGAAAATTTCGGCATGAAGTGCTTACAGCGCGGCAAATACAGCGATGGCAGCGGCGAATACACCTATATGGATGCTAAGAATGACCTGAAGTGTATTATTGAGCTGCTTGAAAGCTTTTAGCGGATAATTTGGCTGCAGGGCCAACATGGCCTGTTACAATGCTGAATATCGGCGACCTTTTGTGTCACCATTTGACACCGTGTCACAAAACACAGCAAAATCCACTTTTCATTTAATGAATACAATAGTATACTATATCTGTTGTTTTACTCCATATGTTGCCGCCGCTATTATTACATTATACTTACTCAGGAGAAACGCTGATTTACATTATAGATAATCCGCCTTTATTAAGGGGTGATGGAATGCTATCAATTGCAATTCTTGACGATAATATCATGTTGCTTGAAGAATATGAACAGCTCCTTCCGGCATGGTTTAAAAAAAATGATATCAGAGGTCAAATTGTTGTAGCGACAACTGACTACAGGGAATTTATACGTGTAGTACGTGAGAAGTCTGTAAATGTTTGTATTATTGACATCAACTTGAGGTCAGAAGTGAATGGCATGTATATTGCAAAATGCCTGCGCAAGGAAAAGGTGAAGGCTGAGATCATCTTCTGTACCGGGATGCTTGAATACATGCATCAGGCTTTTGACGTAAATGCGTATCATTTCATTGTCAAGCCGGTAACCCGAAATTTAGAAAAATGCTTGGTCAAGCTGAACAAGGAAATTGAGGAGCGAGAAAATTGCAAAGACATTATTGAAATCAAATCAGGATCCCGCGTTTATTATATTCCCATTGACTCTATTTCCCACATTTTACGCGAAGGTACAAAATCGATCATATATGCAAATAACCGTATTATTGAAGTATATGACAGTCTTGAATCATTGATTTCCCAATTGAAAGACGCAAGATTTATCAGATGTCACAGAGCTATAATAATAAATAAAGATTATTTGGATTATGTCGATAAAAAGAAAAAGGATATTGTATTGACCAACGGATTTATCTGTAAACTCGGTTCTACTTTCAATCCTCTTTTTATCAGTTATGAAAGGAAACAACCTATATGACCATAGAAATGATTATTAATACTATATCCGCATTGTTAGGGGCTTTGCTGATTATTTTTTTCTTTCATTCGATATTCGAACTTCATATGAAAACGAAAAATAAATTGATATTTATAGCTTCATTCAGCCTGATAAACGGTATTGCTTCCACATTAATGACCTCTATTGCTTTTAAGCCGATCTTTCTGTTGATGTTAAGCATCATATTAATTAAAATATTTCTTAAGGTTCCACTGGTTCAATCATTTATCTCCTTTGCTTTATACACGATTGGACTTGCCGTAGGTAACGCACTTCTGTCGATAATAGCTAGTTATATTTTGAACGATATTTTGAAAGACTCTTTTCAAACTAACATTATTTTAATGATACTGGGAAATTTATTCTCGAACACATCTGCATTTTTGTTATTTTTAATGATCAAACCATTCAAGTACTTTGTCAGAGCAGCTAACCGTAATAAATTCCTGTATATATTGACAGCCTTCACCTTGATAGTAATAGCCTCCTCCTTTGCATTACACTACTATATGAATGTGTTTAGTTTTACTGCCTATCTGGTTACTTCAATCATTATACTGTCATATTGTATATTCACTGTTCTTGTCTGGTTCAGCACTCTTCGCAAGACAATTAGCGAGGAAGAGATTGCTCATCAGAAGTTTTACAATGAGTCGCTTCATGGTACTCTGTTTGAGCTTCGTAGATTCAAGCATGACTGGGGCAACAATATGACGGTAATTTACTCCATGCTGAAAATGGATAAGATCAGTGAGTTGAAGCAATATGTATCTGAACTTATAGTCCAGAATAATGAACATAAAAGCACGGAAATATTCAACATTAAAAATGCCGGCCTTTTTGGGATCATTTCATCAAAAATTAACCAAGCTTATGAAATAGGTGTAAATATCGAGCTGAATGTCATCGGAGAAATAGAAAACATACCCGGTGTGAAAATTTCGGAATTGTGTGAGATCCTAGGTATTTTTCTGGACAACGCGATCGAAGAAGCCGGAAAAAATGATAATTTTGTCAGCGTTAAGCTCCAAAGGACCGATAGATATATTGAACTTTCCGTATCAAACAAATGCCTTGAGGCTCCCGATATGCGGATGATCGGCAAGGAAGGATACTCAACTAAGGGTGAAAACAGAGGAATAGGACTGGCGATTGCTAAAAAAATTATTGGTAGATATAGAAATATTCTTCATCTCACAAGCTATGAAGAAAATGTATTTACACAAACCATAGAGATAGTAGATGGAAAGGGGTTATAAACCCCCTTCTCAGTCTTCTCTAATGAGAGCCTTCGGGCACTCTCTCTGATGCAGGGTCCAAAACCAACAGCCATATGCGGAAACAGTAGATGCCAGGAATACACCAACCATTGCTGCGGAACAAATGAGAACCTTCAGATAATTCTTTTTCATACCGACGCCTCCTCTCTTCCATACTTGTTTTTGGTTATTTTGTATGCCACCGGTGTCATTAATACTGCCTGGATAAAGCATGTAAAAAGAATGATATTTGACCAAAGAGCATCTAAAAAATACGCTGCGGCAAAGAGGATTGCCAGAAGAATAAAGCCGCCTGTTCTAAGCTGCTTTCGCTGCTTCTTGGACTTCACAGGCTTCTGTGGCATATCCGCAGGAGCATATTTGTATGCTGTGAAATATGAGAACGGTACAATAATAAGCATTAGCCAGCTCCTGTCAATCTGTGAGATAAAAGATAATGCCAGTACGCAAACAACAATAGCAAAGTGAGTAATAACGCAGCTTAGATGTGTCTTTGCATGAAGCCCTCCGAGAAATGTCCTCTGGATGCCATATATTATAATGACGCCAAGCACCTGAGGAATAATACGTAATACAGCGGCAATAATAAGCAGCAAGCTGATTTTGACAATCTCCGAAACGGTCATATAAATACCGTATTCAATGACCTCGCGCCGCCCGGGATCAACATCCGGCAGGGTCTCATAGATGAGATCCGTTATATAATTACTAATTTTATCGAACATTGTCATCACCTGTCCTTATTATAGTATTTTTTGCGCAATCTTTACTCTATATTTATTAAACTAATTAAATTAACTGTCGAATATACTTTTTTCTTCGTTTAATAAATAATCCCGGCAACTTCAATTGGGAAATAATCGGTCCGGTTGACAATGTTCTCAGTTGATGATATTTTATTTCCAATAACGTTTTTGTGAGGTTTACCATGTTGTTCGAATTAACTGAATGCACAGTACTGATGCTAAAAGTGATCTATGACATGTACCTAGGACAAAAAATCAGTTTTAATGAATTTCATTCTTTCACGGAGACAAAACTACAGTTCTTATCAGAAAACATTGGTTTGATTGATTCAGAGGCTGATAAAGAAAAAGCGTACGATATTATTCACAAGTGTAATTCTCTCATTTCGGAGGAATGCACCAATATGGTTTTTCTGCAATAGTACTGCTATTTTTCTGCAGCCTTATCCAAAATTTTTATAATGGCACCTATGCTGTTATCATGTTTATTATGCTCCATTGCAGTTACAAATTTATTTGACGATGAATGCAAATCTCTAATTGACGTGATCAAGGCTGAGGAATTTAAACTTTCTTCCTGTAATACCATGCTGAATCCCTGTTTTTCAAAGGAAGCCGCATTCAAGATCTGGTCACCTCTGCTCGCTGCTTTTGATAGAGGAATAAGAAGATTTGGCTTCTTTAGTGTAAGCAGTTCAAAAAGCACAGTTGCGCCGGCTCTCGATACAACAATATCCGCAAGTGCAAAAATATGCGGCTGTTCCTCACTGATATATTCAAACTGTTTATATCCCTTTTTATTTTCAAGCTCCTGTCGGATATTTCCCTTGCCGCAGATATGACAGACATTAAAATCTTTCAGCAGATCATTGAGAATATCTCTAATCATTCCGTTTATTTTTTCAGAGCCCTGACTGCCTCCGATGACCATGATCACAGGTTTTTTATCTGTAAAGCCGCAAATACGCTTTCCTATGAGCCGATCTCCCGCCAAGAGCTCCTCCCTTATCGGAATACCGGTTTTGATTCCCTTTTTCTCCGGGATATGAGGCGCAGATTCAGGAAAGGTGTAGCAAACTGTTTTTGCAAACGGGATGGAAAGCTTGTTGGTCAGGCCGGGAGTCATATCAGACTCATGAATGACGGCAGGAATCCTTCTGAGCCATGCCGCCCAAACAACAGGGCAAGAAACAAAGCCTCCCTTGCTGAAGACAACGTCCGGCTTGAGTTTTCCAAGCAGAGAATATGCCTGGCGCAATCCGCCAAGCACTCTGAAAGCATCTGTGAAGTTTTTCGGATCAAAGTATCTGCGAAGCTTTCCAGTACTGATCGAATGATATGGAATCCCCTCTCCTTCGATCAACTGCTTCTCAATCCCGTCCCGCGACCCAATATAATGAATCATATATCCGGCTCGTTTTATTGCTGGTATCAAAGCAATATTGGGCGTTACATGTCCCGATGATCCTCCGCCTGTAAGCACGATTGTTTTCATTGGTCCACCCCATTTAAAGCTCAGTTCAGATCCGTTTATGAATTCTTCATAATAACGTTCTCGATGACATTGGCGACATCCTCACAGGCATCGCAGCATTTCTCAAGATAATGATATGTTGTATCCCATGCAACAAGCTCTTTATAATCCGTGCAATTTACATAAAGACTTCTTGTCGCTTCTGTGAAAAGAACATCGGCTACCTCTTCCAGCCTGTTTATTTCAATTACCAGATCATGCAGCTTGTGAGATTTGCGGAAGTTGTGAAACTCATCCAGAGCAGGCTTCAAAGAGTTGCAGCATTTCACTATAACATCTGTCATCTTCAAAGCATGTTCTGTAACCAGCCGAATATTATACATATACATCCGCATAAGGACGTCTTCGATCGTATCTGTTACCGTATCGATTGCATTTGCCATTTCCATGATATCCTCACGTTCAATTGGCGTGATAAACTCACGTGCAAGCCGTCCAATCATCTTATGTCTTGCTTCGTCTCCACTGTGCTCTATCTCATGCATTTCATTCATTTTTTGCCGCAACGTCTCAGCATCGTAATTATTCATGATGTCATTTAGTAAATCTGCAGCTTTACAAGAGTATCCTACTAATTCAACAAACGTATCAAAATAGCTGTAATCTTTTTTGCGTGCCATAACTTATCCTTTCACATCAATTTTATTTCTTTCCCTTTAAAATATTCTCATAAATAATAATGCCATTAAAAATCCAATAAGTCCACACCCCGGAAATGTAAGAATCCAAGCTGTTAACATTTCTTTAACTACACCCCAGTTCACTGAGCTAATCCGTCTTGCCGCCCCTACGCCCATTATTGCAGTAGTTTTTGTATGGGTTGTGCTGACCGGCAGTCCCAGCGTTGAAGCCAGGAACAGGCATACTACACCGGCCAGATCAGCGGAAAATCCCTGATAAGTCTCAAACTTCACCATATCCATTCCTACAGACTTGATAATCCGCGTACCCCCAATAGATGTACCCAGTGCCATAACTATAGAACAAAGTAGAATCAACCAAATTGGGAGAGTAAAATCAGGAACAGAGGATTGTCCCCTTGATAGAAAAACACCAAGAATAAACACGCCGATAAATTTCTGACCGTCCTGAGCTCCATGCATAAAAGCCATACCCGCAGCAGCTCCGATTTGCGCATATTTGAACGGGGTATGTGTCTTTCTTCTATCTACTTTCTTTAATATAAACTCTACTATCTTGACAATTAGCCACCCTGAAAAGGCTCCCAGTATTAACGATAAAAGCAAACCATATATGACCTTGACCCATTCACTGGGGTTAATTCCCCCTATTCCACCCTGCAAAGCGATGGCTGCGCCAGAAATTCCCGCGATTAACGCATGGCTTTCACTGGTTGGTATACCAAACCACCAAGCGGCAGTGGCCCATATTACGATTGCAAATAACGCTGCGCACAAAGCTACCAGCGCTTCACCACTATCGCCTCCGAAGTCTACCATTTTAAAAATGGTCTCAGCTACCAGTGTGTTAACCGACGACATAACAAAGATGCCCAAAAAATCAAAGACTGCAGCCATAATTATCGCGGTGCGAGGCCTCATGGACCGGGTAGATATACAGGTCGCAATGGCATTAGGCGCATCTGTCCACCCATTCACCATCACAACGCCCAGTGTCAATAATACGGTAATAAGCAGCATAGGGTTTGAAATCAATTGCTGTAAAAAATCCACAAACGAAACAGTCATTATTCATCAACTTTCTCTTAAAATATTCTGTGCTCTTTTTATAGTTTGCTTATTTCTCATTTTCAAACGTTCTTAGCATACCATTTTTTTGCTTGTCGCACAATAGCGAAAAACAACAGAAAATTTCAAAATCTCAGATCCCTTTCTCCGTCCCGGATTCGATCAAGAAAATCGATAGCCCTTGCTCTCTGCCTTTCGTTTGGTATATTCATAATCTCCATATCGATCATTCTCTGACCCATTTCCCTCAGTTCATCATCCGCATAGTCCTTCAGGTACTCCTCAAAAGTCAGCAGAGCATTTGGAAGACAGCAGTTCTTAATCTGTCCTGACTTTGCCAAAGGCATGAATCTGTCGCCCGTTCTTCCTTCTCGATAGCAAGCAGTACAGTAGCTTGGGAGATACCCGTCCCGAACTAGCCCCTTGATCACATCTATTGGTTTTCTGTGGTCTGCCAGGTTAAACTGAGGTTTTTCCTCCACACCGTTTTCGTCCACAGCCGCCCTTCGTGAATATCCGCCAACTCCAACGCAAGAGCCCGCACTCATCTGAGAGATCCCAATTTCTAAAAGCTCATTACGAAATTCAATGCTTTCACGTGTAGATAGAATCATACCTGTATATGGAACTGCCAAGCGGATCACCGCAACAACTTTTTTGAAATCCCTGTCATTAACCAGGTGCGGGAAGCTGTTATAGTCAACTCCTTCTGCAGGTAAAAGTCTTGGGAAGGAAATTGTATGAGGTCCTACTCCGGTGACAGCTTCAAGGTGCTCCGCATGCATCAAAAGCGCAACTGTCTCATAATGATAATCATACAATCCAAATAACGGTCCGATGCCGACATCGTCTATCCCTCCGCCCAACATTGCTCTATCCATTGCTTCTGTATGCCATTCATAGTTGTGCTTCGGACCGCGATGCATTTTTAAATACGTTGGTTTGTGATATGTTTCCTGAAACAGGATATAGGTACCAATTTTGGCGTCCTTCAGCTTTCTGTAATTTTCAGCTGTTGTTGCAGCAATATCCACATTAACTCTTCGGATCGAACCATTGACAAGCTTTTCATCATATATAGTTTTGATGCATTCCAATATATAGTCAATCGGACATTTCTCATCATCTTCACCAGCCTCGAGCAGAAGCCTTTTATGTCCCATAGCCTCCAGCGCCTGAACCTCTTCTCTCAATTCCTCCTGCGTCAGCTGATGCCTTCCGATTTTATTTTCACATTTGTAACCGCAATAACTGCAGTTGTTTACGCAATAGTTTGACAAATAAAGCGGAGCGAAAAGCACAACCCTCTTGCCATAGATCTCTTCCTTGACCTCTCTTGCAATTTTATACATTTTTTTAAGTAATTCATCATCATCTATCTCAAGCAAAATAGCTGCTTCTCTGTGAGTAAGGCCCTTATATTGCCTTGCCTTTTCCAAAATCCTGTCGATTTCTTCCATATTTCCCGAAAGCTTCTTTCCTTCACTGATTGACTCCAGCACCTCTGCATTGTCAATAAATTCATTTGAGTCCATAGATTTAACGTTATACATTTGTGTCCACACCTTTCATATTGTAATATTGTCAGACTGATTTAGCTAAACTGTCTTATTCAAACTGATTTTGTCAAGAATTCCCGACAAATATGCGATTGCCATTCCGTAGTTCGTCATGGGAACATTCTGCTCTGCTGCCCTTTCTATGCGTGAAAGGACATATTTTCGGTTAAACATACAGGCGCCGCAATGAATGATCAGATCATACCCGGTTAAGTCTGTCGGAAAGTCGGTACCGCTGACTATATCAATTCTAAGCTTTTGATCAACCCTCTTCCGAAGAAGTGCTGGAATCTTCTCTCTGCCGATGTCCTCGGAAAGCGGAGCATGGGTACATGCCTCTGCTATAAGCACTCTTGATCTTTCAGTCAGCCTGTCGATGGCTGCGGTGCTTTTTGCATAATAGCCTATATCGCCCTTATATGCGGCAAACAATACTGAAAATGAAGTGAGTCTGCTTTCCTTAGGCTTTTTCTCGTAGACAGTTTTAAATACCTGTGAATCGGTGATTATAACTGACGGCGGAGATACAAGGGTCTTCAGAGCTTCATCAAGCTTATCTGTTGTTACGCTTAGAACTATGCATTTTCTGTCTAACAGCTCTCTGAGCGTCTGCACCTGAGGCAGGATAAGCCGTCCCTTTGGGGCCTGTATATCTTGTGGCATAACAAGCAGCACAAGATCTCCGTCCTGAACAATTCCGCCGGTTATACTGCCGGTATCATAATCTTCTGGAATATTGCGTATTAGAGCCGAGTAGATCTGTTCAATTCCTGTTCTAGCTTTTGCATTGACTGCGACTGGCTTAATTCCAGTCCTGCTTTCTATATGTCCAATGGCCGTGATTGCATCACCTATCAGATCTGATTTGTTCAACACAGTGATCGTAGGAATATTTCTCTTCCTGAATCGGTTGATCCATTCAATTTCCAGATCTATGTCAGCATCCGTATCCAAGGCCGTTTCTCCACTAAATACAATAAGCGCAATATCTGTTTTCTCCGCGGCCTCCCTGGTCTTTTCAACCCTAAGTCCACCTACCTCTCCCTCATCGTCAAAGCCTGCCGTGTCAATTAATACACATGGCCCAATGGGGTAAATCTCCATAGATTTATATACAGGATCGGTCGTTGTGCCGGCATGTTCGGAGACAAGGGCCGTATTATGCCCTGAAATTGCATTTATCAGCGAGGACTTCCCGCTATTTCTTTTTCCATAAATACCAATATGCAGCCGATTCGCTCTTGGTGTATCAACTATACTCATATTCTTAGCTCCCTTTTATATACATTAATGAAAATTCTATAACGGAAGAAAATCGCCCCGGTCAACCACTATCTCATAACCGATTTTCTTCATGCGGTTTTGGAGACATAAATTGCATTCCGCTGCTTCTTCGCCCGTACATATCTTATTGTCATATAACAAATATTTTTTTCTCACACTTACGGGAGACAGGTTAGGCATGACAACATTTGCACCTGCCAGAATACCCATTTCACGCCCATTGGGATGGATAGTACCCAGTGCGGTTGTTGAAGGAATTAACGCATTTGGCAGCATCAAACGCAGTATTCCGATCAAAAACAGCGTTAATTCCAGATTTCCTGATGGTAAATTTGCAAAGGGAGTATCTTTATGTGAAATAAAGGGCCCTATTCCAATCATCTGAGGCTCAAGTTCCCGGATAAACAGCAGATCTTCGACAAGGTTTTCAGCAGACTGAAAGGGCGAGCCCACCATAAAACCAGTACCAACCTGATAACCAATTTTTTTGAGATCATACAGACAACGCCGTCTGTTTTCTATGTTTAATTCCGAAGGATGCAATCTTGCATAATGCTCTGAATTTGCTGTTTCGTGACGCAGAAGATATCGATTGGCTCCTGCGTTAAAATACCGCAGATACTGCTCGTAAGTCTTCTCTCCGATCGAAAGGGTAATTGCACAATCCGGATATGCTCTTCTTATGGAAGTTATTATCTCGATCAGCTTCTCGTCTGAATACCAAAGGTCTTCTCCCCCTTGCAGGACAAATGTCCGGAAACCGAGCTTATATCCGTTTTCGCAGCATTGCAGGATTACTTCTTTATCAAGCCTGTAACGCTCCGCATTTAGATTACTCCTCCTGATCCCGCAATAATAGCAATTATTTTTACAATGATTTGTAAATTCTATCAATCCCCGGATGAATATTTTTTTATCAAAAAATGAATCTGCCACCGCCCTTGATTTTATATGCAAATATTGGGCATCCTCTTCGGTAAAGCCTTCCAGAAGTGATATGAACTCATCCTTGCCGAGTTTTCTTTCAAGATGTAATTTGTCTATAAGCCTCCGCATATGATCTACCCTTCTGTTTCATTCTCTAAAAATCGCTTTGAATATGCTGTTTTAGCCGTAACCTCCGGCAGCATACCAAGCTTTCCCGACAATGCGCTAATTACATCATTTGGAGCATCCATAACGATACTGATAATAGAGATATTTCGCTTTTGATATGGGATCCCCATACGCCCGATGATGTACCGGCCATATTCATGTAAGAGGTTATTCAATTTTTCAACTGAATCCGGATTTTCCACAATAATACTTAATGCTGCAATTCTTGTTTCCATTGTTTGTTCCTCCCTTTAACAAATGACAATTAATAAAAAATCCCTGTACCGGAAGGCACAAGGATATCGAATTGCAAATGCTGCTCACACTGCGAGCATTACTTGAAAAATCGCTTATTCTCTTGCCTTCTCACTCGGGACTAACCCTCATGCATCAGTACAATTACTTTTTGTTGATACCGGCTCACTGAAAGGAATGCCCTCGCAATTTGCCATCGTTAATATTTTAACACTATTAATTGAGGATATCAAGGATAATTTCTTCTCTTCTCTTCCCGTTTAATGTACAGTTTATTTAAGGTCATTTCAGCCGTTGATCGATCTGGAAAAAATCCTTCCATGGATCTTCGCCTCTGATCCTGGTAAGCGCATCTGCCATATCGATGCCATCGGGCTCCATTGTGTCAAGTTCATCCCACGAAATAGGCATAGACACCTTGGCCCCTCTCCTCGCTCTGAGGGAATAAGGAGCAATACTTGTTGCACCCCTGCCATTTCTGATCCAGTCAATGAAAATCTTCCCTGTCCGTTTCTTCTTTCTGACATTACTTGTATAACGGTCAGGCCACTTTTGTTCCATAACTTCCGCAATACGCCTTGCAAAATTGCTGAACATATCCCAATCCACGGAGGGATTAAAAGGTACGACCACATGATATCCCTTGCCCCCGCTGGTTTTGAGATAAGAATTCAAAGAAAGCTGTTCAAGTACAGTTTTAGTGTCCCTTACACCTCGGCGGACTATTTCAATATCCATCCCCTCGTCCGGATCCAGGTCGAACACCATTATGTCAGGCTTATCCAGATTCTCTGCACGACTTCCCCATGTATGAAATTCAACTGTACCCATCTGTGCTTCAGATATGAGTCCGGAGGCATTGTCGATATAGAAATAATCCTCCTCTTCTCCGCTGCCGTTCTTGATCGGTATTGTCACGATACCTTTGTTGTCAGGTCCCGGATGCTTCTTATAAAAGCAGGATCCGGATATTCCCTTGGGACAGCGTACAATGCTGAGTATTCTGTGACCTATATACGGCATCATACGCTCTGATACCTTGTCGTAATATCCGGCCACATCAGCTTTTGTAATTTTAGGCTCCTCAAATATCACCTTGTCAGGGTTCGTAATCTTTATTCCGTTGATAATGATGCTGCCTGCTGCTTTTGTTCCTTTTGCCGTTGTTCCTGCTGCTGTTCCTGTTGCTGTTCCTGTTGCTGTTCCTGTTGTTGTTCCTGTTGTTGTTCCTGTTGTTGTTTCTGTTGTTTCTTCCGGTACTGCTGTTCCAGCTTTTGGCGGTTTCATTAGATTGTCCGGTTCCTCCGTTTCTCTTGTTATTTCCCTTGGCTCCTTATCTGCTCTAAGGCCCTTAAAACTTGCCTGCCTCAGTTGATGATCTTCGGTCCATCCTGCAAACTTTATTTCTGCAACAATTTCAGGTTCAAGCCATGTTACTTTTTCGTTTTTTCGGAGCTTAGGCGCCTGTATAAACGGAGACTCTTGTCTGATTATTCCTTCAAACTTTTCCTCAAGCTCTTTCATTATACGTCTTGTAAAGCCTGTTCCGGCACGCCCGGCATACACCAGTTCCTTTCCCTCATAGATGCCGAGCATGAGCGAGCTAACCCCGCTAATTTTTTTATCAGACAACGTGTATCCTCCAATGATAAACTCCTGCCGTCTATCACATTTTAGTTTAATCCAATCACCGTTTCTTGTTCCGCTATATACGGAATCCGCCTTCTTACCAACGATTCCCTCATGATTTCCCTGGCAGGCCGCTATAAAGCATTCCTTTCCTTGCCCTCTGACATGGTGGCTATAGTGAATGTTTTTTGGTGAATTCTTTACAAGAGCTTCCAGTATTTCTTTTCTGTCGATCAGGCGGCGTCCTCTTAAGTCTGCTCCATCCAAAGCCAGCAGATCAAAAACAATATAGGTAAGATTTCTGCCTTTCGGATTTTTCATGTAGCTTTGAAGAGCCTGGAAGTCAGATTTACCTTCTGCATCTGTGACCACCATTTCCCCATCCAGTATCATTGCCTTTGTTGCAGCCCAATCAGCAAGAGAGAACGCTACATCCTGAAACCTGCCCGTATAGTCCTTGCCGTTTCTGGAGATAAGCCGGACATTGCTTCCTTCAAGAAACGCAACTATTCTGTAGCCGTCGTATTTCAGTTCATAAAGCCAGTTATCGTCTTCAGGTACCGTATCCACAAGCTTTGCAAGCTGTACCTCCACCTCGCTGTAAGGATTCCTTGTTATTTTTTCATCCTTGCCTTCTTCAATTTCAGTCATTGTGCGTCCGGTTCTAATACTGACAGTAAACTCTGAAATTCCATCGGAAGCTTTAGCATACTCATCCTTTTCTTTAAGTAAAAGCCAGTTCTTTTCGGCTTCGTCCGTCTTTGACTTCATCCGGACTAAAGCCCATCTTCCCCTCAGCCTTTTCCCGGACAGTGTAAACTTAAGAGAACCCTCCCTGAGTCCTTCATCAACATCGAAACCCTCCTGAGGTTCCCAATACCCCTCATCCCAGAGCATCACAACACCGCCGCCATATTCCCCCTTTGGAATGGTACCTTCAAAATTCCTGTATTCCAGGGGATGATCCTCCACCTGTACGGCCAGCCTCCTGTTGCGCGTATTATAAGAAGGTCCCTTGGGTACAGCCCAGCTTAGAAGAGCTCCATTCCATTCAAGGCGAAAATCGAAGTGATCTCTGCGGGCTGCATGATGCTGTACGACAAACCTCAGACGTTCTTCAGATTCTTCCATCCCGCCCTCAGGCTCTGCTGTGTTATTGAAATTCCTTTTCTGGCTATATTCTTCCAATCTTTTTGGCATACATATTATTTTCTCTTCGTTGGTTAAACTATATTCAACTCTTTATGCTGAGTCTTTTTTGGATCATTAATTTAAGCGGAGGTGCGTTTTATGGCAGTATCAAATCGTACAGTTATTTCATTCGGACTCGTGGCGATTCCTATTTCTATGTACACAGCTACACAGGATAATGATATACATTTTAATCAGCTTCATAAAGAAGACCAGAGCCGAGTTCGATATAAAAAAACCTGCGGACATTGCGGGAAGGAACTCAAATCCGAGGACATCGTCAAAGGCTATGAATATGATAAGGATCAATATATTGTTGTATCTGATGACGAAATAGAGAAAATCAAAACCAAGAAGGAGAAATCTATCCAGATACTTCACTTTGCACAGCTAAATCAGATCTCGCCTGTTTATTATGACAGGACATATCAGGCTATCCCTGACTCAGGTGGTGAACGGGCCTTTGAGCTTCTGCGGTCAGCTTTGATGAAGGAGCAAAAAATTGCTATCGGTAAAACCGTCATGGGAACAAAGGATACCTTGATGGCGATTATCCCTCGTGAAAATGGAATGTTGATTTCAACCATGTTCTATCAGGATGATATCAAGGATCTTCAAAAGTCATATAAGATTCCCGAGCCAAACGAACAGGAGCTAAAAATGGCTCAGGTACTGATCAACTCAATGGACACACCCTTCGACCCGGCACAATATAAGGATGAGTACCAGGGTAAGCTCAAAGAGCTTATTGAAACAAAAATTGCAGGAAAGGAAGTCGTTGCAGCCAAGCCTGAGCAGGCCGGAAATGTTATTGATCTTATGGACGCACTGAAGGCCAGCATTGAAAAACAGAAGGATGGGAAACAGAAAGATCTGAAAGAAAATAAACCCGCTGCGAAAAGGACTAATAAAAAGAAAGGTGCATAAACATTGTTTCAACGTCGCTGTCACTGTCGAATAGCTTTCCTTTAAGAAGTGTTACAGTTGCTCAAAATGGTGGTTTAAATAGTATAAATAGTTAGGAGGATTAGCTTTCAGACTGTGAAAACGGATTTACAATGATTGTGCAAGAGCTGCCGATATTCGACATACCCGCGAAGAATGGTATGAAATATACCTCAGCGCAGGAAACAAATTGCCTTGAGCAATGATGACGAATATTAAAACAAACATAAAGGAGTGGGTTTACTATGCAATACAGAAGACTAGGCAATACAGGCCTGAAGGTCAGCGAAATCAGTCTTGGAAGCTGGCTTACATACGGAAACGCTGTAGAGAGAGAAACAGCAATCAGAACAATTGACAAGGCATATGAGCTGGGGATTAACTTTTTTGATACCGCCAATGCTTACAATCGCGGCGAAGCAGAAAAAGTTGTAGGAGAAGCCCTGAGAAAGTACGACAGAAACTCATATGTCCTGGCCACCAAGGTATTCTTCCCAATGGGAGACGGCCCCAACGACCGCGGGCTATCCAGAAAGCATATATATGAGCAGGCGCATGCGAGTTTAAAACGGCTGGGGCTTGATTATATTGATATTCTCTATTGCCATCGATACGACCCTGAAACTCCGGTTGAAGAAACTCTGCGAGTTTTCAATGATTTGATGCGTCAGGGAAAGATTCTCTATGCAGGGATCAGCGAATGGAGTGCGGCACAAATTGAGGAAACTATGCATATAGCAGACAAATATCTTCTGGACAGGTTTGTCGTAAATCAACCGCAATACAGTATGCTACACCGCAATATCGAAAAAGAGGTCATCCCCGTCAGCGAAAAGCATGGTGTCGGTCAGGTGGTCTTTTCGCCGCTTGCACAGGGTCTATTAACCGGCAAATATAAGAGTATTAACGATATTCCGTCCGACAGCCGGGCAGCCAATAACGAGATTAACAGGTTCATCAAAGGACTTATTAACGAGGAAACCCTTGCAAAAGTGCAAAAAATAAGAATCATCGCTGACAAGCTGGGTGTTCCTATGGCACAGGTTGCACTTGCGTGGGTGCTTAGGCAGCCAAACGTGGCCAGTGCTCTGATTGGGGCAAGCAGACCCGAACAGGTCGTTGAAAATGCAAAAGCATCGGGCTATGTACTCTCAGATGAGATTCTCGCAGAAATCGAAGAAGCTTTACAATAGCATTCTTAAGGCTATCAAATTTCATGCCAATAACAAAGAAAATCCCTTGGAATCAAGGGGTTTTCTTCGACTCTACGCCTATTGCCAACATTTTATCCTGTAATTCCTGATATAATGCCTCTGTTTTATCCGACGACTGTTCGTTGAGGATGACCATCCCTTTGGATGTATTAAGAAAAATAAAAGGCGGTTTCGAGGCATCAACAAAAATTTTCATCTTAGTACCGTTTGATTCAAAATTGCCTTTGAGCATATTGCCGAGTGCAGCTCCGTTTGTTCTAATCAAGCCAATTGGCAAGTCATCCTCCAACTCCATATACTGAATGTCGGAGATTATGAAAGTCTCCCCATACATCCCAGAAATTTTTAAACTTGTGTCGCTTACCGTATAGACCGGCTGCCTGCCGCTGGCGATAAGCACATAAGCCGTGAATCCTATAACGACGATCAGAATCGCTAGGCCGGTGATCATAGCTGTTTTCGGGCCTCTCTTTTCGAATAGTTTATCTGTGTTAATTTGTACTACATTGACCTTGAAACGTTTGCTTATGTTCATGTAAAGGACGCCACAGAGAATAATGACAAGAAACAGTCCCCAGGAAATCATTGTCGTATTGGGAAGTACGCCCCATTGGTTGAGCGCCCCGCCGATGATTAAGATCAGGGCACAGCTTATGAGCATGCAGCCCAAAAAACGACTGATCTTTTTTATGTCATGTCGGGCCTGTTGCCCAGGAGTCATTGTGTTATAGCCAGCGATCAGAAACGTCGCCTTGCCGGTTAAAATGATGATTCCAATAATTAGTAGAATTCCCCCTGCCATGAAATTTCCAATTTCCATTGATTTATCCCCCTAACTAAAATAGTTTATTCATAAGCACCACATTATTTAGTTTACCGTTCCAAGTTTTTGAAAATATCTTCGCACAAAAACTCGAACTCCCTCAATGTAATGTGCCGGCCAACGGCGGAGGCCACGATAGGAAGCAATTTCGCACGCAGTGCTTCGATGAAGCTATCATCTGCCCTGGTTATGTCGTTGGCGACGCGGCACCCGGAGCGCCGGTCAATAATGACAAATCCCTCATCTCTCAGAGCTGTATAAGCCTTGTTAACAGTGTGAGCATGGACGCCTATATTTGCGGCCATCTGCCGTACGGAAGGCAACGCCTCACCCGGTGTGAGCAACCCTTTGGCTATCCCGATGACAATCTGATCGCGAAGCTGGGTGTAGATCGGTATATCGCTGGCAAAATCAATTGTGATGAGCATTGTGGCAACCCTCTTTTCACCATCTGGTCTATCTGCTATATGTCAAGTATAGCAGTTCGGGAAAAGAATGTCAATAAGCCTTGTCAGTCCAAAAACCCTTTGCTGTGATACTCAAAAATTCAACCTTAGAACAGAATTATTCTTTGTAAAGCTTATTCCATAGACAAACTGCTATAAAAATAGACCTATTCGCAGAAATATCGTCCTAAAGCTGTAAAAGTGAGTAGTGTCCTCCGCAGTTTTCGCTTTTCACACAGGATAATCATTTCTTAATTGCCAAATTGTAAAAATCCCGCAAAGGTTAAACTTTAAGTATAAGACGCAAAGAAGCCTGATAAATCAGGCTTCTAACAAATTTTGGTGGAGCATATGGGATTCGAACCCACGGCCTTCGCGTTGCGAACGCGACGCTCTCCCAGCTGAGCCAATGCCCCGTATATTTTTGGGTAGTACATTCGTTTAAACAACTGTTAATCAGTCGTATTTATTATATCACTACTGTTATTCGTTTTCCATCAGATAATCGTTAAATTTGAAAATAAGTATTGTTAACCAATTTCGTTTATCTAGTTGACAATTCGTTATTAAATCGTTTATACTTGCTCTGGTAAATAAATAACTATTGAGGAGAAATTTGATATGAAGCTTTCTGCCAAAGATATGATTATCACAGCGCTGTTCACAGCCCTTATGATAGCCGGCGCATTTATTCGCATCCCCTTCCCCCTGTTGCCTATTACTCTGCAATCCTTCATCAGTGCACTTGCCGGGCTGATTATCGGCTCAAAGCTTGGCGGGCTGTCCATGACCTTATATATGGCACTCGGTTTGATCGGGCTGCCAGTATTTGCTGAAGGCGGCGGAATCTCATATATTTTCAAGCCAAGCTTTGGCTTTATTCTTGGCTTCATCGCTGGCGCCTTTGTAATCGGACTGGTTTCAGAAAAGCTTGGAAAGCAAAATAAATTAAACAGCTTTAAGTCCTTGATGGCAGGTCTGCTCGTACTATATACAGTTGGAATACTATACATGTTTACCATATTGCGGTTATATCTTGGAAATTCCGAAGCCAGACTAATCCTGTTGGCAATAGCCAATATACCATATTTCATTAAAGATACAATCCTAATCTCGGCCGCCGCTTTCATAGTACCTTCCATTTTGCCAAGAATCCAAAGAAGCATTACTTAACGGGCATTCTGTGATGTTACATCGCAAAAGCCTTTAATAGAGCTTTTGGGACATATCTTCATAATTAAATAAAATATATTGTTCGTTCAGATTTCTGTCCTGTATATACCTGAATACATCCTGTACTTCTTTAGACATAAATGTTTCGTTACATTGCTCGCAGTAATATACAGGCGCATTTTTCAAAGTGATTATTTTACCCTTAATCTTTTTCTGAGCGTTAATGATCTGAACGGATGTGGTTTTGTTGCAAAACAGGCACTTGATGATTTTCATTATTGTTCTCCCTCTAGATTGATCTTGAATATCAGCTTATCGTCCTGTATCACCGGCTCCGTTCCAAGCTCGCGGCAAAGCTCCGCCTGCCTTTTGAGCAAAGCAGCGGCATTGGATCCAGTCTGTATTTCAACGATCGACTTATTGATGATCCTCACGGGAAGCGCAGAAAATTCTGTAAGCTCGGCGCCCTTATATTTCATATCGATAATAAACGATTCCATATTTTCCGGATCATTCTGATCAAAAAGGAAATTACCCATGCTATATAGTATTGGTTTTCCCTTATACAACTCTATCCCCTGGAATTGGTGAGGGTGATGGCCCAGGATCATATCCGCACCGTCATCTATGAGCTTATGCGCAAGTTCTTTCTGTTCGTTCGTAACCTTAAAGCTGTCCTCAACTCCCCAATGCATTGAAACAGCAACCAGATCCACCTGATCCCGTATTTTCAGGATATCCTCCCTGATCGTTTCATACCTGTCACGTACAAGTCCTGATTTTTCAGGTCCTGCAGCAAAATTCTGATATGGTTTCCCGGCATATGTCAGCTCTGCAAAGGTCGTATACGCAAGGAGAGCTGTTTTTAATCCGTTTTTTTCAATAATAGCAGGTGTTCTTGCCTCTTCTATGTTTCTGCCGGCGCCTGCGTGTTTTATTCCGTTTTTATCAAGCAGTTCCATTGTATCAAACAGCCCTTTTTCATAATAATCCAGAATGTGATTATTTGAAAGGCTTATAAGATTAATCCCTGCGTCAGTAAGTGCAACGACGGACTCTGGTTCGGCCTTCAATACAATTTTTCTTTCTTTATCCAGCCCATGATTGCTGTCAGTAAGCGGTGTCTCAAGATTCGCGAACACAATATCCCCAAGGTTCATATAAGATGCTACCTTTTCAAAGGCCTTTTCGTAACCGCCTGCTTTCCTCAGACGTGCTCCCACGCCTCTGCCGAGCATGATATCGCCTACTGCCATAAATCTCAGTTCAGGTGTCGGAGGCTCCGGCGGCTGGGCAGGAACAGAAATCTCCTGTTCAGTGGTCTCAGACGAAGAATTTCCTTCAGAATCGGTTTGAGCTGTCTGTTCGTTAACTGTTTGAGCCGATTCGTCCGATTGATTTGCTGTTTTGTTGCTGTCTGCTGCTACAATCGTATCAGTATCCTGCCGCACCACAGGCTGGTCTGCATATTCCGCCGCTTGACGATATATCGCATAGACCCCGCCGGCAAGCAGCACAAAAATAATTATCAATATTGCTATTTTATATGGTTTCATTCGTTCCTCACAAAATTAACTATTATTCTACTTTTTCTGTCCAGAAATATAATAACATTTAAAAAAAGTTCTGTCACTAAAAGAACTGAACAAGGCTGCAAAGAACTGCAAAAGGGCCGCATATCAGTGATATGCGGCCCCCTTTGGAATTGTACAGACGTATCAATAGTTTTCTTTAAAAATCTCAAAATGGGACTGGGGATGAGCACATGCAGGACAGATGGCAGGAGCAGCAGTACCCTCATGGATATATCCGCAATTTCTGCAGATCCAATAAGTCGGCTGTGGCTTCTTGAAAACTTCATCATTCTTTACATTATCATAAAGCTTTCTATACCTCTCCTCGTGATGCTTCTCTACTTTCATGATCATTCTGTATACTGCTGCGATTTCCGGGAAACCCTCTTCTTCAGCGACTCTTGCATGTTCCGGGTAAATATTTACCCATTCTTCGTTTTCTCCGTTTGCCGCAAATTGCAGATTTTCCAGTGTACCTCCCATTGCAAGCGGATATGTTGCATCTATGAACACATCTGCCGGGATTTCACCTTCCATTCCAGCTAAAGCAAACTTGAAAAATCTCTTTGCATGCTCCTTCTCATTATCAGCAGTCTCAGTGAAAATTGCTGCTATCTGTTTAAAACCTTCCTTGTCTGCTATCGAAGCATAATAAGTATACCTGTTGCGGGCCTGGGACTCGCCAGCGAATGCCCTCATCAAATTAACAAGCGTCTTTGTTCCTTTTAAGCTCTTCATACTTACCTCCCGAAAAAATTTACGCATATTATTGTTATTATTACCACACTTCTTCTATGATTACACAAAGATTTACATATTATTCAACTAATAATCTGTTCTGATTTGCATAACATACTATCATTGATTTTACGGCAACAAACCGGTAAAGCTCAATAACCGGCTTGTTCTTGCAGACCTTGTATCAGGAGGTTAATTATGGGTTTTCATAAGCATAAGTACAAATTTGACTGCAAGAGTGCTCAGGGACATGACCATCGATTACTGGGATATGCAGGAAATATGCTGGGTGCGGGCGGTTTGCATTTTCATTTTTATTACGGTGTTTCATCTTATAGAAATCATACTCATTATTTTTGCGGTATTACAGGAATGATGATTAGAACTGAAAACGGGCATATTCATAAAATGGAGGGCTGCCTTGAAAGTAACAGCCTGCATACACATGAATTCAGCGGATTTACCTTTGAAGATATCTCCACAATTTCATCGACACAGGCTGTTGGTTTTGTAAGGTAAAGCCGCAGTATCAGTACTTTATTCCTATCTCAAGAGCTTTCATTTCCTCTGGAATCATATAATGCTTCTTTTCAGGAAGCACCTTTCTCAAGCCCTTCTCGAAGTAATCCTGAGAGACTGCACCGGTCAATGCAAGAAGCTTACCAAGCATAATAATATTTGCATACGCAAGATTGCCCATATCTGAAGCAATCTGCGTCGACGGTATACCATAAGCCTTCACATCGGTTCGCACGACGTCTCTGTTCACCAATGAGCTGTCATACAGAATCATTCCTCCCGGATTTACCCAGCTCTCAAATTTATCCAGAGAAGGTCTGTTCATTGCTAAAAGAACAGTTGCGTTGTTGATAATCGGTGATCCAACCGGATCGTCCGAAATGATCACATGACAATTGGATGTGCCGCCTCTCATTTCAGCTCCGTATGACGGAAGAAATGAAACATGTTTGTTTTCCAACATGGCCGAATATGCGATTAGCTTGCCTGCAGCCTGTATTCCCTGGCCCCCGAAGCCTGATAAAATGATTTCATGCTGTGCCATAAGTCTATACCTCCAAATCCTTCCCCTTAAAATTACCAAGAGGATATTGCGGAATCATCTTATCCTCGATCCATTTCAATGATTTTAGAGGATCAATTCCCCAGTTAGTTGGGCAGCTCGAAAGTACCTCGACGATAGAAAAGCCAAGACCGGCCTGCTGCACCTGGAAAGCTTTTTTTATAGCCTTTTTGGCATTTTTAATGTTTTTTATATCATGCATGGAAACACGTTCAACATATACGGCACCCTTAAGAGTCGCGAGCATTTCGCTCATATTGATCGGATAACCTTCGAACTCTGATCTTCTTCCAAAAGGAGAAGTCGTTGTCACCTGTCCGATCAGAGTTGTAGGCGCCATCTGACCGGAGGTCATCCCGTATATTGCATTATTGACAAATATAGTCGTTATTTTTTCGCCCCTGTTTGCCGCATGTACGATTTCGGAAGTCCCAATGGAAGCAAGGTCCCCGTCTCCCTGATAGGTGAAAACAATACTATCCGGGTGAACGCGTTTGATGCCGGTTGCCACAGCCGGAGCCCTGCCGTGGGCTGCCTGTACCATGTCGCAGTTAAAATATAAATAATTATTATAAGCGCAGCCAACTGGTGAAACGCCTATTGTATTGCCCTCTACACCCAGTTCATCGATCACTTCCGCAACCAGCCTGTGTACGATACCATGAGTACAGCCCGGGCAATAATGCATCGGTGTTTCCTTTAAGGCATGCGGTCTTTGAAATACTATAGCCATTGTTTTTCCCCTTTACTTCAAAATTTCCTTGATTTTTTCTAAAATTTCATTTTGCGTTGGAACCATGCCACCCATTCTTCCATGGAAGAACACGGGACGCTTTCCGTTCACTGCGAGCCTTACGTCTTCTATCATCTGTCCTGCGCTCAATTCGACCGATAGGAACGCTTTGGGCACTTCGGCATATTTCTCATAGGCGGCAGCTGGAAAAGGCCACAGCGTGATAGGCCTGATGAGTCCAACCTTAATCCCATCCTTTGAAGCTGTTTTGATTACATTCTTTATGATTCTCGAAACGGTGCCATACGCTGTGACAATGATATCTGCATTCTCACAGTTAAAAGCTTCAACACGTGTCTCATTTTCACTGATGGTCCTGTACTTGGCCTGCAGCTTGAGATTGTGTTTTTCAAGTACATCAGGTTCGATATATATTGAGGTGATATAATTATGCTCCCTCTTCATCCCGGTTCCGGTAGCCGCCCAGCTTTTATCGACCTGAATAAGATCTTCCTTATCTTTAAATTCAACGCCTTCCATCATCTGGCCCAGCATACCGTCGCCAACAATCATACAAAGCGTCCTATATTTATCCGCAATATTAAAAGCCTCTACAACAAGCTCATACAATTCCTGAACACTGCTAGGCGCAAGGACTACCATCCTGTAGTCTCCGTGACCGCCGCCCTTGGTCGCCTGAAAATAATCTCCCTGCGCCGCTTGAATCCCGCCAAGTCCCGGTCCGGCGCGCATAATATTAACAATAACAGCAGGCAGCTCGGCGCATGCCGCGTATGAAATTGCCTCCTGTTTCAGGCTGACACCCGGGCTTGAGGAGGACGTCATCACTCTGGCACCTGCACCGGCGGCTCCATACACCATGTTCATGGCAGCAATTTCACTCTCTGCCTGTATAAAGGTGCCTCCATGCTGTTCCATTTTCTTTGCAAAATAATGTGCTATCTCTGTCTGCGGTGTTATGGGATAACCGAAGTAAAACCTGCAGCCTGCTCTTAATGCGGCCTCGGCTATAGCCTCGTTTCCCTTCATCAGAATTTTTTCTCCCATTATATGATCCCCCAATCAAGTTTCCTTACTTCTCGACTTCTATAACACAGTCCGGACAAATAGTTGCACAAAAAGCACAACCGATACACTTCTCCATTTCTTTCACTCCTGCCGGATGAAATCCCTTCAGATTAAGCTTCTCTTCATCAATCAGGACTATGTTTTTAGGGCATACAGATACACACAGCTTGCAGCCCTTGCAGCGTTCTTCATAAAAAGTAACCTTTGCCATATCGCACCTCACATTCTAAAGCGATTTAAATTAGTGATTTTGCAGCAACAAGCCGGCCAAGCTCCAAAATCGGCTTGTTCATGCAGCCTTACAATCAAAAAGCTGCATGAGTTGCAGCATGATTCACTGCAGGGCATGCTGCAATTTGCAAAATCCCGATTGCACCAACGCATTTCAGCTCAAGGTTCCTATGCTGAAATGCACCCCTGCAAGTTTATGACTCACGGCTTGCAGGGGCAAGTCGCCTGTAATGCCCTGAGCGACTTGGTGCAGTGCAATCCTTATTATAAATTTAATTTCCGTCAATTGCAAGTCAATCCTGTGTTTCCAACACCATTACTCCGTATTTTTCAAGCATCGTCAAACCTGATAGCTTTTTTTGTGTCAGCAGATCAGTCATTGGTTGCTTCACATTAATTTCAGCATCGGATGCCGAATAATTCAATACAAACAGGTACTTCTTTCCTGCCTTTTTACGAACTGCCAGCTCAATCGTCTTCGGCAGCTCGATCATATGTGCGTAAGGCTGTGCAAAGCCAAGCTTCTTCAAAAATATGCCTGCCGTATCCACACTGAAACCTGCGCCGAAATAGTATGCTGTACCGCTTCCGAGACTGTTTGCCGTTAATGCCGGCGCACCGTCATAATAGTTTCCTTTAAAGTATGCCAATACCTTTGCTCCATTTTGCGCTTCAAGAATATCATTAAATATCGGGGCTTCCGTCGTATCTGCATCCCACACGGCATATTCCATGCTGTCAGTCGGCCCTACATGCGTATAATCTATTACCCTCACAGCACAGAGTTCTTCTGCAAAGCCGGGCATTGGGCGCATGGGGCACCTTCCATGCTGGTCCTTGTAGCCTGTGCGCGCTCCCATCACCAATATACCGCCCTGTTCAACATATGCCTTGAGCAGATCGGCAGTTTCACCGGTGAGGATCGTGGCGTGAGGATATATCAGGAGTTTATATTTTTTCATCGCATCAAGAGCATTTTTTACAGATACGTTATTGCGTATATATAATATGTCCATTGGTACATGGTTTATCTGTGCCGCGTAAAACCAGCCATATTCACTGAACTGCTGAAGAGGTCCGTGCCATCTGTCCTGTTCTGCGTCCCACAGATTATCATAATCTCTGACCAGAGCGATATCTGCCTTGAATTCCGCCCCAGTCACATCCTTCAGCTTCTCTGCGTCATCCCGTATACGTTTCAGTTCCTCTAAACGACGGTTAGGCAAATTGGAATAATCATTTAGCCCATGCCAGTAGATCTCTGTTCCGACCCAACAGGTACGCCATCGGAAGTAGCTTATAAAATCAGCTCCATGGGCAATAGACTGCAAACTCCATAATCTCATCTGCCCAGGCTTTGGCGCCGGCTGCCTCATTCGCGCATCCCATCCGCCTGCTCCCGATTGCTGTTCCATGATACCAAATACAGGCGAAATCGATCTTGTATTTGTCAAATTCCATGAGAAATTTCGGTCAAAAAAGCCGTCTGACTTGCCTGGATCAGCGGCAACATCAAAATCAAACGCAAAGTTTGGATAACTGTCATAAGTCATGAAATCCAGCGCAGTATCTGTCATTTCATGGCTGTCAACATGCCCAAACACACCATTTGTGGTGATAAACTGCCCTTGACGCAAGTACTTTCTGATTATATCACTCTGCAGCTTGCAATAAGAAATAGTCGAGTGAGATATAAACCGCTTTTCCTCCAGAGACAGATGAGGATTGCTTACTCCATTTACTGTGGGTCTGGAAAGGTACAGCTCGTCCCATGACGTATATGTCTGATTCCAGAAAACTGTTCCCATAGCATCATTCAGCGTATCAAGATCCTTAAACTTATCCTTCATATATGTACGGAAAGCCTTATGGTCTGCTTCTGAATAAAAAACATTTGTCTCACAGTTTAGTTCATTGTCTATCTGCCAGCCAATAACAGCCGGATGAGCACAATAATGAGATGCGATTTTTTCCACAATACGTGCAGTAAATGCTCTGTAGACCTCCGAATTATAATTATAATGCCTTCTAAGGCCATGACGGTACAGTGTACCATCTTTTGTCGCATTAAGCACCTCCGGATATTTTTCGGTCAGCCATGCAGGCGGGGTTGCGGTCGGAGTACAGAAAATAACCTTTATTCCTGATTTATTCGCCAGCTCCATAAACCGGTCAAAAAAATCAAAGGTGAAAATTCCCTCGACAAGCTCAAATTTGCTCCATGCAAACTCTGCAATGCGTATCACTTCTATCCCAAGCTCCAGCATCCTCCGCAAATCACTCTCCCAGAGCTCTTCCTTCCAGTGTTCGGGATAATAGCAAACACCAAGCGTTATTTTGTCAAATTTCAATGACCGTTCCGGCGAGTTTACCATGATTTTTCCTCCTGATGTATATATTGTGGTGCATTTGAAGCCTTCATCACAGCTTGAATGAAATGCGCGTTACACCAGCTCCCATGGCAGGCTGATATACTTGTTCAGGTATAGCCTCTCTATGCCCGGATCTCCTTCATAACCCTGCAATACATCCTTCATCCCGCATACCAGGCCAACAGGGATTGATAACCTTTCAGAGACCGCACCGATGATGGATGAGGCCTCCTCAAGCACATCAGGTGAGCTTGCCCCAAGTAAATTGGCATTATTGACCAGACGATCCACTTTTAATTGCGCACTTGCCTGTATTTCAGCGATCATTCCAGCGATTTCTTCGGGATTTCGTGTCATCGGCCGACGTGTATTCACAACAAAATAATGAATATAGTCTTCTTTTACAATATCTTCATGGTATCTGGAAACTACTCTGGCTCCCAGATCATCCCCTCCCACATCAAGCACAACATGATAGCTCTTATCCTCAAATACAGCGCTGATTTCGGCAGGCAAGGAAGGCACATCCACATTCGTATTTGCATAAACCGGTGTGATGACCTTGATCCCCTTCTCTTCCAACATATTTTTTGCGTCTGCGGTTCTGAAAAACGGGTTTACAATATCCAAATCAACAATTGCTGTCTTTTTGCCTGACCTGGCCATCGCAAACGCATAATTCACTGAAACCTCCGTTTTACCACTGCCAAAATGACCGGTAAAAATGGTGATCCTTTTATCAAACATCCCTGTTCTCCTCTCAATTTTCTCCCCTCAGTTTTCGGCTAAGAAACCGTTGCATACGGCCTTATTCAAGATTCTTGATTCCACGCGCCACCCAAAAGATCCTTTACAACCTCCGAAGCAATAATCAGTCCTGCCGCAGGCGGGACAAAAGCGCTGCTGCCGGGAATGTTACGCCTGTCTGTACACTTTCTGTCCGTACCTGCCGGACAGACACAATTCTCCTTGCAGCTTGACCTATCCGTTTCTCTGGTTTTTGAAGGGAGTTCATCTGAGAAAAGAACCTTCAGAGAGGTGATTCCCCTAGTCCTCAGTTCCTTGCGCATAACTCTTGCGAGCGGATCAATGGTCGTTTTGCTGATGTCTGTAATCCTCAGCTTTGTTGGATCATATTTATTTCCGGTCCCCATACTCGAGAGGATCGGAATTCCTTTTTCCCTTGCTCTTAGAACAAGATCAATTTTTGCCGTCACAGTATCGATAGCATCGATAATATAGTCTATTTCACCATCAAGCAGCGTGCCTGCTGTCTGAGGCAGGTAAAAGAGCCTGTGTGTCACGACCTCCGCCTTCGGATTGATGTCCAGTATCCTCTCTTTCATAACGTCGACCTTGGGCCTTCCAATCGTTTTTCGTGTTGCATGAAGCTGCCTGTTCAAGTTTGTCAGGCAAACCAGATCATCATCCACCAGGATAAATTTGCCAACCCCGCTGCGTACCAAGCCTTCCACTGCAAAGCTGCCAACTCCGCCGATTCCGAATACGGCTACCCTTGAATTTTTCAGCTTTTCTATTGCATTTTGACCAACCAGCATTTCAAACCTTGAAAATGCATGCTGCATTATTGAACCCCATCCTCTATTAAAATAATTTTATATTCCTTGTTTACCTGAACGAGCTTTGCCGACATCAGCTGCCTAACCTGTGAATCAGAAGACAACCCCAGGTTCTGGTAGTATGTAATGATCACGGTAGTCTCGTCTATTTTCGTTTCTTTTGAAATTGTATCAAGCTTTGCTGCCTTCAGCAAATCTTTATATAGTAAAACGCTATTTTGATTATACTGCGCATCAATATCACTTTTACTGATCTCCGGCACGCCAAATTGCACCAACATGGCCATTCTGAGCTTAAATCCGTCATCCAGAAGCTTCATGGCCTTATCATAATCCTTTTCGGATTGCAGATAAATATAAAAATCCTTCAATACCGAGACCGGTTTACTAACCGAAGGGCTATTATCCGCAACTTTGTCACCTGACTTACTGCCGTCCGCGTCTGTATTGGTCCCGCTGCCTTCCGCACCTGTCGCTCCGGCACTCTCCTCCTGTCCGGCGTCATCTCCGGAGCCGTTCAAACTGGTGCCGCCGTCTGCAGCATTCTCAGCGTCCGGTATAATCCGCCATTCACCGCCGTCAGAGCTCATCAGCATGTTTTTCCTGACATCATATAGTATCTCCGATACCATGGGCTCAACGTCCGGATCGGATATTTTTCTTACCCCCTGTTTAAGTCTGACGACATTCGGCGATTCCCATGCAACAAATTCATAATCATATATATATCCATCATTGTGGTTTATTCCAATAGGCTGACCGCCTTTATCATTGTTTCCTCTGACGATATAATTACCGCTTTTACAGTCGTAAATCTCGAGCAGTTTATCCTCCTGATATACACTCATAACAGGAGAGTCGTCGAAGGTGTATGCCAGCAAACTGTAGTCCCTGTTGAACTGTATTCTTCCGTACAAACCGGGATATGTAAAAAGCTTATGGACTGACTTGTCAGCCAGATCAATTCTGTAAAATGACGTTTGTAAGAATTCTCCCGTCGGTTCGCCATGAATCAGTAAGTATAGCTGCTCATAAACGGGATTCAGTAATAACTGTTGAATTTTTTTTGTGTTCATGTCATCCTGTTGACTTGACGTTTTCTCCAGTATTCCTGAAATCTCAGGTAACTGCTTCTCATCAATTTCATTCACAACACTCACACCATTTAAAAAGTATTCCAGCCTAAAAAAGGTCTTCATATCGGATGCTTCAATTAGGGTTGCCCGCATATCGTACTCCGATGTGTTCCCCGTCACAGTAACAGGCTCGCTCCTGATAACTGTCTGTGTATCATAGTCCTCTTGTGATTGCTCAGACCCATCCGCAGTAACATCCTCGGCAGCAATGCCTGTCATACCGCCGGCAGAATTTTCCGCCACCGTGTTCTCCTCCATGGTATCTTCAGATCCACTCTGAGAATCACGTGCAGTTTGAGCCACATTCCGAAGCAGCGCCGCATCCCAGATCATAAATGCAGCCGCAATGATCAAAACACCTGCAGTAATAAGAAGCATCCGCTTCATACCGTCCACCTGAAACCTTTCACATTTCTATCAGTACACCATATTCGGTACGGACAATAATATGTTTATATTATACAGGAAGATTTATTCATGGGCAATTTTGAGGTGGTGATTTTGATCGGTAATTTTACCTTTCCAACTTTTTCAATGTCTGCTATAATAGGTGGCGGGACACTCCTGCAAAGTCCATTACCGAGGAATGTCGCTGCTTTGACGCTAAAGCAATCTGGTGGCGGGACACTTCTGAAAGTGATTTTATTACAGATAGGAGATATGACAGATTATGAAATACATTGTTGTGCTGGGCGACGGAATGGCCGATTATAGAATAGCTGAGTTAGGAAACCGGACCCCGCTGCAGTGTGCAAACAAACCTCATATAGATTTTCTTGCCGCAAACGGAGAAATCGGAATGGTCAAAACAATTCCCGAGGGAATCCCACCGGGAAGCGATGCCGCCAATCTATCCGTCATGGGATACGATCCAAAAAAATACTACACCGGCAGGTCCCCTCTGGAAGCTGTCAGTATGGGCGTTGAGCTCTCTGAAACAGACCTTGCTTTTAGGTGCAATCTTGTTAACCTCGACTTCAATGGAAGCTATGAATCCGCTACCATGATCGATTACAGCTCAGATGAGATTTCTACCGAGGAAGCTGCTGAACTAATTTCAGAAATAAATAAGTACCTGTCCGGCGACGATATCATATTTTATCCCGGCATCAGCTACAGGCATTGCATGGTATGGCATAATGGCACCGGATCAAGAAAGATGACTCCTCCCCATGATATTCTTGATAAAAATATATCCGAGTATCTTCCAGCCGGTGATTTCAGTGAGATGTTTTTATCATTCCAGAAGAAGAGCTATGAAATATTGAAGGATCATCCGGTCAATCAAGCCAGAACAGCCCGCGGGCTTCTTCCTGCCAATTCCATCTGGCTCTGGGGCGAAGGGAAAAGACCGGCTATCCCAAAATTCATGGATAAATATGGTATTACAGGTTCCGTTGTATCCGCAGTCGATCTGATCAAGGGCATAGGCCTGTGCGCCGGTCTTAATTCAATTGACATCGAAGGTGCTACCGGCAACATCAACACCAATTTCAAAGGGAAAGCCGAAGCCGCACTGAAGGAACTGGAGAAAGGCCGGGACTTCGTTTATGTTCATATCGAAGCACCGGATGAATGCGGCCACCGATTCGAAATCGAAAATAAAGTCAAATCTATAGAATATATTGACGAGCTGGTAGTACGCACCTTGCTTGAAGGACTTGCTGCATATGATGATTATAGTATTATGGTGCTGCCGGATCATCCGACTCCTTTATCACTGAGAACACATACCTCGGAGCCTGTGCCGTACATCATTTACAGAAAAAGCTCCGAAAAGCCCTCAGGCGTTGCCGGCTACGATGAATTCCAGGCCCGCAGGACAGGCATTTTCATAGAAGACGGCTATACCTTGATGGACAGGTTTCTAGCGCGTTGATACGGATTTTTATTCGTAATTTGCTGATCCGGTTTCTGATCTGATAGCTTGATACATTACAAATAAATAAGTTATCACAGCCGGCAGAATAATTGCCTGAAACGGATAGATCAGATAATAATAGGGCGTTTTGAGTATTTCATATATATTCTCGCTAAGCATAAACAATAAAAGAGTCGGCAGCATCATCAGAGCTGTAACAGACAGCAGATGCAAATACTTCTTTCTGCTTGCTCTTATGCCATTTTTAAAGCATTTGATAACGCCATCCTGCCTGTCGGTAAAAATTGCCGGCAGCCACATCAACAGCAACGGATAAAAGAAAATCGTAATACCCATTGTAAATATTTGAATCGCTTTTTGACTTTCAAGTATATTAGCGGGAGTAAAGGTTCCACTTATTGCACCTGCTATTATTAATGGCGTCGTGATTAATGATACAACAATACTGAAACCAATAATGATGCCGGCAAGCAACAGTGCAGATAACAATACTTTACCGAAAAATTTTCTGAATCCATACAAAAAGACCTTTAGGCTCGCCTTCCCCTCATTCATTACTGTAGCGATCATATTCCCGTAACCTGACATAAAGGCAAGACTGATAAAGCATAACACTAATGAGTAAGCAAATACCATTAATGAGGAAACCATCATATCAGATATATCGTGAATATCGATTTGAGGATAGCTGCCCGAAGAATTGTATAAGCCGGAGTTGATGTCCATTATTTTATTAGATTGAGTTATCATAGGCAGCGATATGACCGCCATGATAAGCATAAATACAGCCATCATAATAAATATGATCGGATTATTTTTCAACACCATCAGCGATTTTTGCAGCATATTCCACCTCACAAATTTTAACCCATTTTTAACCACAATTTCCTGTTAGTATTTTATCATATAATTGAAATAAATACAGGATTGAGTTTGCGGAGGTTTATGTGAATGAATCCTGATAATATGTCCCCTCTCCTAATGCATCTGCTGAAATGCATTCCATGGTCTAATTTCCCCGCAAGCGATACGCTTGCCGGAATTACCTGCGGGCTGTGACCTGTAATCGTCAGGATTTTCATGAATCATAACGGATCTGCCCAATATCTCGCCCACAGTAAACCTGGACATTATAAAGCACATCCTGGCACGCCCATTATCTGCGACAAGCACCGGAAAATCTCCAGCATGGTTGCCATGCGGCTGATTTGTAGGATTCCAGTGTCCTCCGGAGGCTTCAAAAGGCTTTGATGGATCTCCAATCTCACAATTCCCCTTTTCGTGGATATGAAAACCGAACGGACCAACAGGCTGTTTATCACCTATTCCGGGCTTATATGGCGGCAGGCCAGCAACATCCGCGCAGACCATGACGCCGCCCTGGATGTCGGCAAAAGTCACCAGACCTTTTATTGACGGGTAATCAGGTCCTGCCATCAGTATTGCATATGCGGAATTAAAGCGTCCGAATTGTGTCCCCTGCGGCATTTGCTGCATATACGGGCTGACAGGTGGTAATCCTGCATCTCTCATATAATCATATTGATACATAGTATATCCCCCTAATAAAACTTGAGATATACCATATTATGTTAAGCAGTGTCCTTTTGTTCTCCCAAAGTATATATTGTACCTTGCTAGGTAACCATCTGATAATACTTTGTTCTCAAATTTTCCCAATCAAGACAGTTCTCTCACAATGTCAACTGCTTTCGGTGGGCAGCCGCGGATGCAGGTGGTGAATCCTGAAGTACAATTGCCAACTCCGATGCCTTCGTTTTTCGCCCCTTTAAAACCCTGACCGATACTTATTTTTCGATTAATTCTACCTAACCGGCCTGCTTCGTCCAGACGGCTGAGCGCATGTATCAGAATTCCATAACATGCGGAGCAGGCTTGATTTTCATTGATAAGCTTTGACAGATGAGCTACCTTTCTGCTTGGCGAAAACATAGCGGGTGACTTGTTTCCCGTATTTATTTCAACTATATTTGCATTAGCAAGGTTTGTACTTCCAACGCCAAGTTTTTCTGCTATCATGATATAATCCACATCCTCAGGACGGTAACCCATTAGCGCGGCGACATAGGAATCTACCAGCACCGGATCGCATCCTGCAATGACGCGATCCATCCTTACAGGCGTTCCGCCTTCTTCAAAAGTAAGATCCCCCATAATACCATCAACGATGACCAGGGATGTGCGCAAAAACTTGTTTAACAAAGCGATAGGTTTATGCAGACCCAATGTATGAAAGTGCCTTTTCTCGCTATCAGGTATACAGCCTTTAAGGTTCTTCAATGCACATGTCATCAGTGTCTGGCAATGGCCCTTAAGTACAGGGATATTAATCAGAAAATCGGTTTCCAGAGCAGCTTTGCAAATTTTCATCGTTATACCGTCACTGGTGAATGAAGCAGCGCTGTCTGATTTCAGATCAAGCAATGGAACAGAATATTTTTTGCTGAGCGTACTGTATCCGCACACTTCAAAGGCCCGTCTTGTATTGTCTCCGACCCAGGAGCTTTCCATGATTGTTATATTATTAAATCCGTTTTCTTTCAGATATTGTATAACCCCCTCAACAATTCCGGGAGACGTCGTAGCACCGCTATCCGCCGGCTTGGCTACAACAAGATTGGGCTTTAATGCAATTTTCATATCTTTTCTGAGTATTGCCTTAACATCAAGGGCATCCATAATTTCAAATCCCATTTGAATCGGATTGCTGCCATAGTTGACTAAAATATCTTCCCGTTTCACAAGCATCTCTCCTATCACGCTTCTGTCCATCTTCTGTCCATCTTCTGTCTTCTTTTGAATCCTTTTGGCTTTTCAAGCCTCACCAAATATCTTCCAGATCTTCATTCTCCAGTTCATGGGTTTTGTTTCTGCTCATCAGGTCAAATACAGCGCGTGCTGCGTCCTTGCCGTTGAAAAGTATCTCGTAGGCCTCTGTTGTGATCGGCATGCTGATACCAAGCTTTTGTGAAAGCCGGTACACCGGCTCGGTGGTATATACACCCTCCACGATCATTTTTACTTCCGTAAGAGTCTGCTCCAGAGTTTTACCCTGGCCGATCAGTATCCCGGCGCGCCTGTTCCGGCTGTGCATACTCGTACAGGTGACAATCAAATCACCAATCCCAGCCAGACCTGAAAAAGTCTGTCTTTTCGCTCCCATTGCGCAGCCCAGTCTGGAGATCTCCGTAATTCCCCGGGTCATCAATGCGGATTTTGTATTATCTCCATATCCCAGGCCATCGGAAATCCCGGCACAAAGCGCAATGACATTCTTCACTGCCCCACCCAGCTCCACTCCCAGAATATCCGGGTTTGTGTAAACTCTGAAAAGCGGCGACATAAAAATATCCTGAATCTGTTCTGCTGCAGACCTGCTTTCAGACGCCGCCACATAAGCAGTCGGTATGCCCTTTGACAGTTCCTCAGCATGGCACGGTCCAGACATTGCCACTACCGTTGTCTGCGGCAGCTCCTGTAAAATGACTTCCGACATACGCAAGCCGGTCTCTTTCTCCAGTCCTTTTGAAAAACAGCTGACGATCTTTTTTTTCTTCATCAGCGGGGCCATTTCTTTTACGTTCTCCCTGACGGTCTGAGACGGAATAACCATCACCAATATATCTGAAAAAAACAGCGTCTTTTCCAGATCGGTCGAACATACGACATTATCCGGGATCATTACGCCAGGAAGCTTGTCCTTCTGCTCCCGAACAGAATTTATCATTTCTGCTTCTTCTTTGAACTTAGTCCACATCATAATATTGTGACCGTTGCCTGCAAGCAGTATGGAAACGGCTGTTCCCATGCTTCCTGCACCGATAACGGAAATATTCATATTTATCAAACCTCCTGTAAAAATTTCTTATGATTTCATTCCGTCTTCTTCCCGAGTGAAAACTTGCGTTCAGTTCCCTTGAGCAATCGTTGAATATTCTCTTGATGCCTGATAATTACCAAACAAGCAATAATGACCGCAAATATGACCGTTTCAATGCCTCTTCCAAACACCAGAGAAGCGATGGGAAATAGAAAAACAGCAACAACAGACCCAAGAGAAACATATCGAGTCAGCAGCAAAATAACAATGAAAACACCCAGCAATCCAAGTGCTATCGGCCAATCAATCATCAGCACAACCGCCAGTGTTGTCAATACACCCTTACCGCCCTTGAACCCAAAAAATACGGGCCATAAATGTCCTAAAATTGCGGTAGTACCTGCCAGCATTCCACCTAAATGCCCTTGTGGATTTCCTCCGCATATGTAGTAACCTGCCAAAAAAGCCAGAATTCCCTTAACTGCATCTCCCAGCAGAACAAACAAAGCCGCTTTTTTACCCAATGTCCTCATTGTATTGGTCATCCCGGCGTTACCGCTGCCATGCTGCCTGACGTCGACCCCATAAAATTTACCCACTATCAAGGAGGTGTTCAAGCTTCCCAACAAATAGCCGATCAGAGCAACCAGAATAAATTGAAAAATTATCATAATCCGTCCCCCGCATTACACCAGATTATCTTACGGACCCCATATAAATAAAAAACAATGTTCCTATAACTCGTTCTCACGTTCTCTGTGAATAAACCGAATTGGCGTCCCCTCAAACCCGTAGCTGCGCCTGAGCTGGTTTTCAATATACCGCTCATATGAGTAATGGAACAAATCCACTCTGTTAACGAATATGACAAACGTCGGCGGCTTCACTGAAGACTGGGTAGCGTAATACAGCTTAAGCATCTTTCCCTTATCAGACGGAGGCTGTACCATGGCTGTTGCCTCATTAAGCAGATCATTTAACATACCTGTGGATATCCTGAGTGCAGCCTGATCATTGACAAACTTAATCAGCTCCAGCAGCTTATGCACCCTTTGTCCCGTTTTAACAGATATGAACAGGATCGGTGCATATTGCATGAATCCCAGCTTCTCCATGACTGTTTTTCGATACTCCTCCAGCGTCCCTGTTTCCTTTTCCACGAGATCCCATTTGTTCACAACAATGATGGACGCCTTGCCCTGTTCATGGGCATATCCGGCGATCTTTGTATCCTGCTCCGTCACGCCGTCCTGGGCATCAATCATTATGACGCAAACGTCGGCTCGCTCTATCGCCGTCCAGGAGCGCAATGCGCTGTACTTTTCTATGTTTTCGGTGATTCTGCTCTTCCTGCGTATACCCGCAGTATCAATAAATACATATTTATCCTCGTCGATCTGTATGTATGTATCAATTGCATCTCGTGTCGTGCCGGGGATATCACTGACAATGACACGCTCCTCACCAACAACCCTATTAATCAGGGAGGATTTCCCCGAATTTGGCTTCCCGATCACAGCGACCTTAATAACATCTTCTTCATAGTCTTCCTCATCCTGTTCAGGAAAATAACTGAAGATCTCATCCAGAAGGTCTCCCATACCAAGACCGTGAATCGATGAAACAGGTATCACATCGCCCATGGCAAGATTGTAAAACTCATACATCTCGGCAGGCGGCTCACCTACACTGTCTGCTTTATTAGCAGCAAGAATAACGGGCTTTTGAGATTTTCGAAGCATCGTTGCGATTTCTTTGTCGGACGCTGTCACACCATCTCTGACATCTACCAGAAAAACAATAACGTCGGCCATTTCAACGGCGACTTCGGCCTGCCTGCGCATCTGCTGCAGGATTTTGTCCTCTGTAAAGGGCTCAATCCCACCTGTATCGATTAATGTAAATTTTCTGTTTCTCCATTCGGCTTCGGCATAGATTCTATCCCGGGTAACACCCGGCGTGTCTTCCACGATGGATATTCTCCTGCCGCAAATATAGTTAAAAAATGTGGACTTTCCCACATTCGGCCTTCCAACTATTGCTACTACCGGCTTAGCCAATCAATCCACCTCTCTTGTCAATCCAAGAATCCGATTAACCAGATCCTCTCCATTATTTTTAACTATGATAATCTCTGTATTTAGCTCCTTGCTAAGCATTTCCACAGTATAATCATCCAGAAGCACCTCTTCTCCGGACCGCAGCATACTTTCAGATAGTAACAGTTCGCTTCCCAGTTCCATACCTTTTAATTGAGCTGCAATATCACTGCCGGTCAAAAGCCCGGTTACAGTCACATTTTCTCCAAAAAAATTATTTTCTATAGGATAAACCAGTACTTCAAGATTATTATACCGTTTTTCCAGAACCTGTGCCAATTGTTTTATATATATATAAGCACATTTGCCCGTTGCAATACTCACCATTCTGGTTTTTGCTTGTTTTCTCCAGTACTGGTCAATTTCCTCCTGATGCTTCCTAAGATATTCGTGGAATTCATGAATAAACAGCGTCATAAGGCCGACACCATTTTCTATCTGCGGAAAATCCTCATACTCACTAAGTTCCGGCAATTTTGCACCTGCCTTGATATAAAACTCATCAGCAAGATAAACAAGTCTTGAGCCAAACGATTTAAACAGCTTTTCCTGCCATTTGCTAACCTGATCCAGAACGGCAATAGATTCTTCCGTGCTAAATGGCTCCAGCTTGGTCAGGCCTTCCCTCCATTTTGTTAATCCTACCGGCACAACCGAAATGCTCGCAACACCCGGAGCAAGCTCGGAAAGCTCTCTGATTGTCCTGTCCAGCTCCGCTCCGTCATTGAATCCCTTGCACAAAACAATTTGCGTATTGACCGTGATGCCTCCTTCGGTCAGCATCCTGATTTTTTCCAGAACATCTCCTGCAAACCGGTTTCTCAGCATTGTCTTTCGCAAATCCGGATTAGTGGTGTGGACCGATACATTAACCGGCGTCATTTTGTAACGAATAATCCGTTCCAGTTCACTTTTTTTCATATTGGTCAGAGTGATATAGTTCCCTGAAAGAAAGGATAGTCTCGAATCGTCATCCTTAAAATATACTGTCTCGCGCATACCCTTAGGGAGCTGGTCAATAAAACAGAATACGCACTTATTGCAGCAGCTCTTTGCCTCTGCAATCAACGGATCCTCGAAGTCCAGACCAAGATCTTCATATTCATCCTTTTCAATTTCTATCTCCCAAAGTTCACCGTTCTTCTTTTCGATCTCAAGCAGCAGATTGGTGTCTGTAGTTAAAAAACGATAATCAAAAATATCCTCAACAGCCTGTCCATTGACGGAAAGCAAAAAATCGCCGGGCTCAATCCCCGCGTCCATTGCTGCACTGTCCGGTTCAACTCGGTAAATGACTACACGATTGTTTTTCATTCGCCTACCTCATTAAAAAAGGCCGTCTTTTCAGACAGCCTCTTTCGCCTATACAGTATATTGATCCATAAAGCGTCGCATTACTTTGCTACTGCTTCCTTTATGACTTCCTTGCCGTCATAGTATCCGCACTCTTTGCAAACGATATGAGGAGCTTTCAATGTATGACACTGCGGGCAGCTGATTAAATTCGGCTGTGACAGTTTCCACTGAGACCTTCTGTTACCTGTTCTGGCCTTTGACCATTTACGTTTCGGGTTTGCCATATTCTACACCTCCCTGATAAAAGCGTATATCACAATTCTTTAAAATACTTGCCCAGACCTTCCATACGAGGATCAATAGTACCCTCTACACAGTCACACTGTTTTAGGTTGAGGTTCGCCCCGCACTTAGCGCACAAGCCTCTGCATTGCTCAGAACACAAATGCTTCATTGGAAGGTTCAAAATAATATTATCTTCAAGCGCTTTGCCAATGTCAAGTATTTTCCCTTCAAATGGATACATGTCTGACTGCCCGGCATCAGCGCTGTTAATAAAGTTTTCCTTTATTTTTAACTCAAGCGTTTTGCCCGTATTACTCAGACAGCGGTAGCATTCGCTGGCGTATTTCGCCAGAAGACGCCCGTCGAGGTGCAGGATACCGGCTTCATTGGTCAGCCTACCGGAAAATGTAATGTCACCTTCCAACACACAGCCCTTTACGGGCTCTTTTTCAGGTGGCTCTTCACTGAAGTTCAACTCCATCGAAGCGCCGTTTAACCTTACAATATCAGATATATCAACCTTCATGAACAATACCCCTCAAATCCGCGACAAATGATATTATACTAACTAATACCAGCGTTGTCAAGGCAATTTTACACCGAGCACGGCAAATTCACGAACCCACATATTTCCTATACTTTAATCAAAAAGTTTTTTAAAATGCCGTTTCGGCATTCGATATAAAAAGAAACTGCCTGTTTGATTGGCCCATTGGCCTTTTATGGTCGAGAGAAAGGCCGGAAGGATTTCTTTCAAGCCGAATGGTCCATATCGGAGACACCCCGCATTTAAGTTCTCAATACTACCCATTACTTGTTTTGAAATTTAGGGTTATTAAATAATCTCGATATGCAAAATCAAGCCCAGCTATGAATCTTCTGCTTTTCATACTTTCTTTTGGATGCTTTTTGCTATCACTCTTCACCAAGTTGAATGCTATTCTTTTCAGCAAAGCCATGTTTTGGGGTGCCGTGCCCTTTCTTGTCCGGTTAGCGTCATCACCATAGGTAACATCCAAGCTCCAATGCATGCTCTCGATCTTCCAGTGATTCCTTGCCGCTTTTTCAAATTCCTTAACAGACGTAATGCTTCCAATATAGTATGATGTTTCCTTGGTTTTTTCTCCGCCAACTTGCATTTCCCTTTCAACCATACCGACTCCGGCAAGCCCCACCCATTCCTTTTTGGCATCAATCATCCAGTCAATACAGGTAGAGTAGTAATACGTGCGTTTTTCTATCCTGCCGTGACCCTTTTCTACTGTTCTGAGCATTGACAGTTCTTCATCACCAATCGGTTTTCCGTTACTCCCCGCCAACTTGTTTGCAATCAACAGATTTTCTTTTTTTCCCTCCTTCTCGAAAGTCTGGAAGCATTCCACTACATCGTTCAGTAGACTTTCTTGATTGCTTTTTACGTTCAAGACATAGTCAGATTCACAGTCTTTCTTAATCTTTTCCGCAATTTTACGCTGACATCCAATGGCGTCTATTGTTACAATACACCCCTTCAGATAGAGCATATCAAGCAATTGAGGTATAGCAGTAATTTCATTGCTTTTTTCATTAGTTTTAACCTGGCCTATGACCAGGCTGTGTGAATTACATAGGGCACTGACTATATGTACACCTGTTGTCTTGTCCTTTTCAATCGTTCCGCGCATTGTTTTGCCATCAATACTAACAATATCTCTGTCTTCGGGTTTCACTGCTTTTTTCATCCAGCCTACAAAACATTTTTCAAATTGTTGCGGTGAAATGATATTGAAAAGCCTCCCTATTGTTGAAAGAGAAGGCATTCCATTTGGTAGTTCTATATATTTCTTCAGCCATGTTGCATTAAGATCGGCAGAAGTCCACCACTTGATTTCCTTCCATTCGTTACAACCGCATACAACAGCCGAGACCACTATGAAGATAATATCAATAAGCTTGTGTTTTACTTTCCCTTGCTCTCTTGTATCTTCAATGATACTGAAACTTTCAAAAAAATCTCCTTCGTACATATCATCATATTCCTTTTATGCTATATTTACTTAAATTATATATTTATTTACATTATTTCGCAAAACAAAAACTGGAATAAACCCATATATTTAGGCTATTCCAGCCGTTCTTTGCAACTTTATTTTTAAAGCAAGATGGGTAGGCATGGCTACAAATAAATGCATCATGTGAAGGAATAGCTGCAGGCTGTTTGACCTGTTGAAACTCGAATGCGGTATCATGACTCATAGCCTGCGGTAGGACGCCGCAGGCGCTGCGTCCCGAGCCATGGATGGCGAGTGACCTGCGCCCGCATTGGAGTGAGACAGGACATTACCAGCCTGCCTATGACGTAACCTGATGCATAACTTTGTAGCCATGACTACCCAATAATTCTTTACTAAAAAAAGAAAAAGATTGCTGTGCAATCTTTTAACCTTTTTCCATTATCTTGCTTCATGATTTCGCCGTGGTGTTTATAAAATTCTATTGACATCTCCTGACAGTATGTGGTATCATTCCCGTAAACCAATGAAGAGGAAGTAAAACTGTGGAACCGGTCGCAAAGAGAGTCGGGGGTGCTGGGATCCCGGCAGGCA
>JAEYON010000117.1 GCA_023411645.1 Bacillota bacterium
TCCTGAGCTTCATTATGTGTACCCACACGGAGACGAAGTATATAATGTCGACACCGTTTATATATGTGATGACTTCGAGGGAGAATTGAGTGCAGACACTGCTGAAGTATCCGAACTCAGGTGGTTCCCGCTCAATGAAATACCAGAGAACTTGAGCCCTCCAGTGAGTGGAATCATTCGCGAATTTATCAGACAAAGATTGGACAAAGCTTCTAAAATATAAGGAGAGCAGATAGATGCATATCAATATTGAGAAAAGAACTGGAGGAATCACAAAATGAGCAGTGAAATAATCGAAAAGTCATCAGCTCTTGTAAACCGAAGTTTTACAGGTGTATTGGGTACAGTTGACGAAAGTGGAAACCCTCAGCTTAAGGCAATGATAAAAACTGCGGTAAATGGTCTCAAGGAATTCTGGTTTTGCTCCAATACATCCTCAAAGAGAGTAGTACAGATAGAGAAAAACCCTAATGCCAGCCTTTATTTCTTCGATGAGAAAACCTTTGAGGGTTTGCTGCTAACTGGAAAAGCGGAGGTCTCTTATGATGATATAAAGAGGAAAGAGTTCTGGAATGACGAGATGAAAAAATACTACCCTCTGGGCTATACTGACCCGGATTTTGCATTGATTAGATTTACTGCAAGTAAGGGCAACTATTATCATGGACTGAAGAATATTGATTTTGATATATGAAAGGTCATTGGTGAAGAAAAACTCAACAAGGGGGATATCGATGGCAGAGCTTAAAGATCAGAACCGCCAACACTGGAACCGGCAATTTAAAGTATTACAGGACACATGGCCAAAGCCTGATAATTTTGAAACCTGCATTGAAATTTGTATGAATGTCCATGCAATGGTGCATACGGCAGAAATGTCTAGTATTGGTTTATGGTCCTTTGAGGACGAGCTGTGGGAAAGAATGTCTGAACCAGTATTTCGGAAGGTACATAACGATGATCAGTCAATTGCCTGGAAGTTATGGCATTCCACCCGGATAGAAGATATCACAATGAACATTTTAATAGCGGGAGAACCGCAAATATTATACTCCGGAAACTGGCATGAAAAGATAGGGGCGGCTTTTCATGATACGGGTAATGCTATGAATGAAAAGGAGATTGAGGCCTTAAGTAGTTCAATTGATATGCAGGCCCTAAGGGATTATCGTACAGAAGTAGGTAGAAAGACAAGAAACATCATTAAATCATTGAAAGCAGAAGATTTGAAAAAAAGAGTTGAGGCTGAAAGACTTAAGAGAATAATTGATGAGGGAGCAGTTGTTAAGGAAGCCAGATGGCTCACTGATTACTGGGGCAAAAAGACTTTTTCAGGGCTTTTACTGATGCCTGCCACCCGGCATAATCTTGTACACCTGAATGAATCCATGCGGATTCTCGGGAAAGAAAAATCACGTTCAAGGGGAAAAGGAGCACATTTATAGATAAGGACGGTGAGTCATGCACGACATAAAAAATTACAATACTTTCATAAAAATCGAACCTGTCAATAAAGGGTGGTCAAGTGATAAAAAATACTACATTGAAACCGCGGAAGGCAGGAGACTGCTTCTGCGCGTTGCAGACATATCCGAATACGACAGAAAAAAGGTCGAATATGAAATGATGAAACAGGTTGCGGCTTTAGGTGTTCCTATGTCACAGCCCGTGGATTTTGGTATTTGCGATAACGGGAAAAGCGTGTATTCACTGCTCACATGGTGTGATGGCGAGGATGCTGAGACTATCCTCCCGCGTTTGACAGAAACCGAGCAATATGTGCTTGGAGTAAAATCTGGTGAAATACTTAAGAAGATTCATTCTATCCCTGCTCCTAAAGATCAGGAAGAGTGGAGTATTCGATTTAACCGCAAGACAAGTATCAAAATGGATAAATATAAGGCTTGCGGTATCAAATTTGATAATGATGACAAAATCATCTACTATATTCAAAATAACCGCCATCTACTCTCCGGAAGACCGCAGTGTTATCAGCATGGTGATTACCATGTGGGAAATATGATAATCTCACCGGAGCATGCGTTTTCCATTATTGATTTCAACCGTCCCGACTATGGAGACCCATGGGAAGAATTCAATCGTATTGTATGGAGTGCCACTGTGAGTCCGCATTTTGCAACGGGCCAGCTCAACGGCTATTTTGGAGGCAGACCACCCATTGAGTTTTTCAGGCTGCTGGCTTTCTACATATCAAGTAATACTCTCTCGTCAATTTATTGGGCTATTCCCTTTGGCGAAAATGAGGTTGCCACGATGAAAAACCAGGCAAGAGATGTTCTCTCTTGGTTTGATAATATGAACAATCCTGTACCGGCCTGGTATCTGGAAAATTTTTATGTTCAATATATTGATAATGTACCATACAAGCTGAAATCACCGTTTGATATGTCTTTTATCCGGCAGTACGGTGAAGTTTTCAAAGTATATGATGACCAGGACTCCGGCAATATCTGCTTTGGTGTTCAAAATGGCGGAGACAGATATTTCATTAAGTTTGCAGGAGCGCCGACAGAGCGGTACCCCGGAACACCTGAAGATGCAATAAACAGGTTGAAAACCACTGTGCCCGTTTATCAGGAACTGGCTCATCCTAATCTGATAAAATTTATCAAAGATGAAGAAATTGGTCGCGGTTTTGCAGTCATCTTTGAATGGACTGACAGTGAATGCATGGGAAGGCAGTACCCTCTCTCGAGGCAAAAATTCCTGCAAATGCAAAACAGCACAAGAATTGATGTGTTTGACGATATATTTTCATTTCATGCTCACGTTATTGATAAAGGTTATGTAGCAATTGACTTTTATGACGGCAGCATCATGTATGACTTTAACGTAAAGAAAACTGTTATTTGTGATATCGATTTTTATTCAAAGATGCCTTACACCAACAATATGGGCAGATTGTGGGGCAGTTCACGCTTTATGTCGCCGGAGGAATTTGAACTTGGTGCAGCTATTGATGAAATAACCAATGTGTATCTCATGGGAGCAACAGCCTTTGCACTGTTTGGTGATTACAACAGAACGTTTGAAAAGTGGCAGCTTGGTGAGGGATTATACAAGGTTGCCCTCAAAGCTGTCAGCAATGAGCGCAATCAGCGGCAGCAATCCATACGGCAGTTTATTGAAGAATGGAACGAAGCTAAAGAGTTAAGTTTATAGCTAAAGCCTGCATTTTTGTGCACAAAAGGTCGGGAATGCTTTCCCCTAATGAAGTAAGATTGAATTGTGGGAGGGATGGAATATGCAATGGCTGGAGCGAATGAATAGGGCATTGGATTATTTGGAAGAAAACATAACCGAAGAAATTAATTTTGAGGAAACTGCCAGATTGGCTATGTGCTCAAGCTACCATTTTCAGAGAATGTTTTCTTTTATAACAGATGTTCCTCTTGCTGAATATATCCGGAGAAGGCGATTGACTTTAGCAGCCCAGGAAATACAGAATTCGGGGCTGAAGGTCATCGATATAGCACTCAAATACGGCTATCAATCTCCGGACGCATTTGCCAGGGCATTCCAAAAGCTGCATGGTATAACACCTTCGGCTGCGCGCGAGCCTGAAAGCTGCAGCTATTTGGCAAAGAGTGACTTTGCTTCATATTGTTTCAGGCAAAGTCAGTTGTCAAGCTGGGATAGCCAACCCTGTGGAGTCGCTTTTTTAGTGATTCTACGGGGATTTTTATTTGTAGGGGGGAGAATATTGATAAAAGCTTTGTTTTTTGATCTTGATGGTACATTGCTTACATCCACAAGGAAGCTGTCCGATAAAACAAAAACCGCGTTAAAGACATGCAGAGAAGCAGGGATAAAGGTATTTACTGCTACTGCAAGACCCCCATTGCTTTCTAAAATGCTTAATCTGACTGTGGATGAAGAAGAAATCCTTCAGGATGGCGGAGTTTTCTATAATGGCGGATGCATTTGCTGCAGAAATGAAAAAATATACTCTTTCTTACCTGAAGAAGCAGTAATCAGAAGCATCGAGATCATTAAATCATACAAAGAAGTCAACCTGGCAGTACAAATGATGGATGAAAGGCACAGCTTTCGATATAGCCTGTCGGATAATGATTATAAACTTTGGGGAGTGAACAACGATGAACTGATTCCCTTTCAAAATCTGAAATAT
>JAEYON010000065.1 GCA_023411645.1 Bacillota bacterium
TTTTTTCTATATCCCTTTATTTTTTGATTTCCCTGGCACATCAGTAACAAATTTCTTTACACAATCCATATTGAGTGATAAAGTTATTTTATGTTAATTATACTTACTATAACTTACTATATTGTAAAGGAGCAATAACACTATATGCTAAAGCTGAACAATATTAAACTTCGATCAAAAATCCTCTTCCCTGTCATAAGTCTTTTGATTGTTTTAGTTACTATATGTGTACTATCTATTTTATTTGTTCAGTCCTTATCAAACACTCTGATAAATGATCTGTACGATGAGATGCATAAATCTCAATACTGGCTCCTGAATGCAGACCGTGACTTTTACCAGTCCATGGTGGATCATATGAATGTGGATAAAGCCAAAGAAGCTGGTGATACAGACAAAATAGATGAAATTATAAATTCTTATGAAGAAAACATGGCTCATTCATATGATCGTGTTAAGTTAGCCCAAGATATTTTAATAAAAGATCAGCAGACGTATACTAAATATAATTTAGCTCAACTGTTCGATGACTTCTATATAAACTATGAGGCTTGGAAAGCTTACAATAATGAGTTGGACCATAATCCGCAAAGAGAAGCAGCTTCCGTCTTAGTGTTTAATGCTGCCAGAGATAACATCGATCAGCTTCAGGAAACATTGGATATTCACAGTTTGGGAATAGTTCAAAAAAGTTCTTCCGCCGTACGCAATATGAAAATTAACGTTACAATTATTTCTGTTATTGCTGTTCTTTTCTCATTATTGTTAAGCATAGTCGTTATTTTAAATATTAACAAGAGAACAAAAATTGCTGTAGATTTATTGGAAACCACAGCCGCTTTTAATTTAAAATACGACGCTAGTCTAGAAAAGTATTATAATGATAAGGACGAATTTGGTGTAATCATATCATCGGGCGGCAAAGTAAGGAAAGAGTTCAGACATTTGGTCCGTGGTGTTATTGAGGAAATGGAAATGCTCAATGAGATTGTTGAAAACACTGATAACAGAATGACTAATCTGGAGAACAGTATCGAAGATATTTCCGCAACAACTGAGCAGTTATCTGCCGGTATGCAAGAAACGGCTGCTTCCACCGAGGAGATGAATGCAACATCAACTGAAATAGAGAGCGCAATCGAAAGCATTGCAGAAAAAGCACAAAATGGCTCTTTTACTGCGTATGAAATCAATAGAAGAGCAGATTCACTGAAAGAGAACTTCCATTCATCCTATAATAAGGCAAAAGAAATATTTCATGAAGTTAATACAAAGCTTGGACAGGCATTGGAAGATTCAAAAGCAGTTGCACAGATCAATACACTGGCAGACGCCATAATGCAAATTGCTACACAGACTAACCTTCTTGCTTTAAATGCTGCCATTGAAGCTGCCAGAGCTGGTGAAGCTGGTAAAGGCTTTGCAGTTGTTGCCGATGAGATCAGAAAGCTTGCTGAGGACTCAAAGAACACCGTTTCGGAGATTCAGACTGTAACCAAAGTAGTTACAAACTCAGTTGAGAATCTTGTTGAAAATTCTAATGAACTTCTTACCTTTGTGTCCAATGACGTGAACGCGGATTATGAAACGATGCTCAGTGCTACAGAACAGTATAATAAAGATGCAGATAGTCTCAATGAACTAGTTACAGACTTAAGTTCAACCTCCGAAGAGCTGTTAGCGTCCATCCAGAATATGCTCAAGGCTATAAATGAAGTCTCTCAGGCAGCAAATGAAGGTGCTTCTGGTACAGCCAATATTGCAGGACGAACTTCATCAATCATACATGACTCCAGCGACGTCGCTATGAGTCTTAAAAAGACGAAGGAAACTGTAGGAGCACTGTTGCAGCGGGTATCAAAATTCCAGATCAAATAATACTTTGCTGGTTTGTACAATAATAATGTTCAGCCTGAAATGTTGCGCTTTAATACAATCTGCTTTGCCTCTCCTACCCTTGCGGAAAGATTTTTGCCGCAGAGGCTTACATAGCTGCACAACCCACAGTTAATGCAATTTTCTGGCCTGTATTTTTTTACGTTCTCATATTTCTTATTATCAACTAACTCAGCGATTCTCTGAACAATCAGACCCTGGGGACAGCTGGTTGTACATGCGTTACAGTTTGAACACAGCATGGATTCTTTGTATCTGGGTATGTCAGAGACGGCTATAAAGTTGGTATCTTTGTTTACAATCTCATCCTCTTCGGCCATATGAGCCTGCATGATTCCCCCGCCGACATATACTGTATACCCGTTCGGATAAACTGCCTCCAGTATATCAACGATTCGCTGACCGGTTTTTACTCTGACAACTTCTGCTGTGCCGGTTTTCAGGTTTGCAACGGTGATATACTTTGCATCCGTTTTCCTGTTATGAAACACAGCTTCATATACAGCCAAAACTGTCTGTACATTAAGTACCAGAATTCCAAGCTTTGCGGGTATGAAATCAACAGGTACTTTTCTATCGATTACGTTTTCTATCAATGTTTTCTCAAATCCAACCGGATAATAATTCCTTGCCTTATGGACCTTTACGTCATCCGGAAATGAAAATCCCTTAGTATTTTTCACTGCAAGAAAAATCTCTGAGAAGCTAATGCATTTAGATAGTGCGCGAATCCCCTTATAAATATCCTCCGACCTTTCACGAAGCAGCCATTTGTCATGTATCAATCCCGGATCGCACTCTGCTGCATTGATAATAAGAAATTTCTTGTTAACATTGGAGGAAAGTACCGTTTTAATTTTCTCTGCTGTTGGGAAGCCCCCTCCGCCCAATCCATATACGGCATTTGCTTCAATTCGCTCCAGTACCATTTCCGGTGTGAGCTTATCCAGTAATTCAAGCTCTTCTCTCCCCTGCTCTTCAATGATTCTGTCTCCCGAAAGATTTATAAAAGGCCTGTCCAGATTAACATTTGCAAATGGATTTCTTACAGGTACCGGATAGTAAAATAGTGTTCTTCTGGCTATGCTGAAATAATCATCGATCAGGTAGGATATCAGATTGAATATCAAAAGCATCAGAGAAAACGTTATGGCAGGATCTTCAGTTAGAATGGGGATAAGTGCAATAAGAAATCCACCGATAAAGCCTGCAGATTTCTGCGGCGTAACTGTTACTGGATCCGTGATAACAATAGAGCCAAAAAATATGCTATTTACAAGAAGGATCTGCCATGATGAAATATCAACAGTGAAATAAGCGACAAGTATTCCGATGAAATACCCCAATGTCACAAATGGCCTGAAAAGGATGAATGGAAGCGACAATAACAGTGCGGGTATCAATAACACAGACGGTTCGATCGGCATATCTCTTCCGGCAAAGAAGAGGCTTGTCACCAGGTAACCTACTATAGCAGGGTTCATTGTGTTTTTCCCTGTCCCGCCCCAGATCTGCTTTGCGGCGACAATAGCGGTGAATATGCCGATGAGCTTACACCACAGAGGAATGCCCGGCGTAATTATATGCAATATCGCTGCCGTAACGGCTGCAGATACTGAACAAACAAACCTTCTGTGTCTTATATAAGCGGCTGTGGCATCCAGAATCAGAGAAACTGAAAGTAAAGCAACAAAGGCCGGAATATCAGAAGGAGCCTTGATCCACAGTGGAAACATATACATCAGTATGATAATAAAAAGTACTGACATTATATGTTCATTTGAAAAACGGTACCTGATTAGCGGATAAGCTTTCATTATTTTACTCCTGCTAAAAGTCCATGCAGTTTATGGAGCCCTGAACCGAACAACATCATAGGACATGCAACGGCTGTCTCGACACCAGCCTTATTGCATTCGTCCAAAAGTGACTGATCCGCAGTCTTTCCCCTATGGAACATTATCTTTTTGACACCGCAGTCTATCATTTGTCTGACCGCTTTTTTTGCATTGCTATTATTAAGAAGAACATAAGCTGTTGATGGGACTCTGGGAAGTTCACCGATATCGTGATAAACCTTGACATCATATTTAACTGAGGCTTTGGGATTAACCGGGTATACTTTCATTCCCGCATCAGTGAATGCTTTGTAAATCATGTTACTGAACTGCGGTGCACGGCTCGAGTACCCCATGAACAGAATTTCCTTTTCTTTAAAAAACTCATTTCTCAAGTTTTTCATAAATGTAACTCCTTACAAAAATAATAATTAGGCTTGTTTATTACTATTGTAATATACGAAGTGTAATGAGTTTTGTTTGGGTAATATTTCTATATAATTATTTATTGTTTTCAAATACCAATAGGCACTTATCAGCTCGGTATTTTGCAATTACAAACTCAACAAGCTGTCCGTTTTTAGAATATAGAAGGTTCTCAATCTTTATCAGCGGTAGTCCTCTTTGAACCTGAAGATGCTGAGCCTCCGTCTGATCAGTGTATACGATCTCCATGGTGCTTTTTGTCCTCATAGGTAAGAGAGGATATTTGCCACGTAAAATTTCATAGGAGGGTTTCTTTGCCTGGATATCTTCTATGATCTCAGGAAAAAGCAGCAGAGGAATATATGAGACATTATAAGACAACACATTGTTTTTGTCTGCAGTGAGGAAGCGGATTTCTGCTACTTCACTGTTTTTATTATAGCTTTGACTGTCAAATACATTCTCGATGCAGGCAACTTCGTTCATTTTAATTGCACGTATAGACATTATGTTGTGCTGACCAGGGTCTTGACTGTCCAGAATTGAATCTGTAAATCCCGTGAAATTTTTGATATCCACCTTGGACTTTGATTTCGCGACGAATGTACCTTTCCCCTTTTCCTTATATAAATAGCCGTTATTGGTTAATTCACTAATAGCCTGACGTACAGTCGGTCTGCTGATATCGTACTGCTCGCATAACTCCTGCTCCGAGGGTATTTTGGATTCCTCCTGATATTCTCCTGTTTCAATTTTACTAATAATGAGATTTTTCAACTGAGAATATAAAGGCACATTACTGTATTTATTGATCAAGACGGATACCTCCATGTATTTAGTAAGCATAGCAGCACATAATTACATCTTTACTAATTCTATCTGATTTATTTATGCAATTCAACATAAATCTACCCAATAATTGATAATATTTTTAAAAAATTTTTACAAAATAATAAAAAGCCACGAAATTCTAAGAAATTTCATGGCATTTGCGCATGTGTTTTTTTTGTCATACCTTCAAATCAGAGTGGATGTTTTTTGTTTCAATATTTAGAATACTTGGGCGAACGATTGATTCGATAAATTCTTCAACCTGCTGCTCACATCGGCCAATATAATCGGATGGTTGCATTACCTCCATAATCTCTTCAAGAGTTAAGCCAAAGATAGGGTCGGAAGCAATTCGTTCTGCCAGATCGTTCTTAAGCCCATATAGCTTGACTTGTTTTCCAGCCTCCATAGAATGCACTCTGATCCTTTCATGGAGCTCCTGCCTGTCACCGCCTTTTTTGACTGCTTCCATCATAATATTTTCCGTTGCCATAAAAGGCAGTTCATCAAGAATATGCTTCTCGATAACTTTCGGATAAACAACCAACCCGCTTACTATATTCAAATAAATGTTTAGTATAGCATCTACTGCGAGAAATGCTTCCGGTATACTAATCCGCTTGTTTGCTGAATCGTCCAGCGTTCTTTCAAACCATTGTGTTGCTGCTGTAATCGCGGGATTCAGTGAATCTATCATTACATACCTTGCAAGTGAGCTGATACGTTCTGAACGCATAGGGTTGCGTTTATAGGCCATTGCGGAGGAACCAATCTGTTTGTCTTCAAAGGGCTCTTCCATCTCCTTCATGCTTTGAAGCAGACGCATATCGTAGCTGAATTTACTGGCGCTCTGCGCGATTCCCGAAAGAATGTTCAAAACCCTGCTATCCTGCTTTCTAGTATATGTCTGGCCAGAAACAGCGTAGACGCTTTCAAAGCCCATCTTCTTTGCGATCAGGTTTTCAAGCTTCGCCACCTTTTCTCCGTCATTATCAAACAGGCTCATAAAGCTGGCTTGAGTACCGGTAGTTCCTTTACTGCCCAACAGTTTCATGGAAAACAGCACATACTCCAGATCCTGTAAGTCAATCAGCAGATCCTGAAGCCATAAGCTTGCTCTCTTCCCCACCGTTACTATCTGCGCGGGCTGATAATGGGTAAAGCCCAATGTAGGAAGACTCCTGTATTCCATTGCGAAATCCGCAAGCTTCGACATGACAGCGCCCAGCTTTTTTCGAATAAGCTCGAGGGCATCATGCATGATGATGATATCTGTATTATCGCCAACGTAGCAAGATGTCGCACCCAGATGGATGATTGCCCTGGCGTTAGGACACTGTTCACCGTATGCATGTACATGTGCCATTACATCATGGCGCACTTCCTTTTCTATTCTTTCCGCAGTTTCGTAATTAATGTCGTCCATGTATTTTTTTAATTCGTTAATCTGTTCATCGGTAATGCCAAGCCCAAGCTCCTTCTCCGCCTCGGCAAGAGCGATCCAAAGCTTTCTCCATGTTCTGAACTTCCTCTCTGGTGAGAACAGCTCCTGCATTTCATTACTGGCGTATCTTGCGTTGAATGGACTTTCATACGTATTTCTCAAATGAACCACCTCCGGATCAGTCTTCATTAACCTATAGGAAATCAAAAAAAATTGCGGGACAGCTTTCATCCCGCCAGATACTTATAAATATGAGATTTATCATCCTGGAGGATGCTTCATCCATAAGAATTATATTATTGTTTTAACTTTAATGCAAATTATTATCAAATTATTTTGCTGTTTCGAGCAGCTTTTGTATTGAAGCAATCTGTACACAGATACAGAGCAGTTCCATCGCTGTCTTCAACTCAGCCACAGGCGGCAGCGTTGGAGCGATTCTTATGTTTCTGTCCTGAGGATCCTTAGAATATGGGAAGGTTGCACCTGCAGGCGTCATTATGACTCCTGCGTCAGCTGCCAGTTTTAATGTAGCCGCCGCACATCCCGGCATAGTGTTAAAGCTGATAAAATAACCTCCGTTGGGCTTATTCCAGGTGGCAATGTTTTTGCCTCCAAGCTCGGATTCCAGCAAATCAAGCACCATATCAAACTTCGGCTTTAATATGGCAGCATGTTTTTTCATGTGATTGAGAATGCCATCCATATCCTTCAGGAAGCGGACATGCCTGAGCTGATTCATTTTATCCGGGCCTATGGTCTTGATTCCAAGAAGCTTTTTTGTCCAGGTAATATTATTTTCACTTGCAGCCATCATTGCTATACCCGCACCGGGAAAAGTGATCTTGGAGGTGGATGCAAAAATGTATACTCTGTCCGGATTACCGGCAGCCTTGCAGGCTTCCATCATATTCTTTAAATGATCCGGCTGATCGGTCAGATGATGCACAACATAAGCATTATCCCAGAATATTCTGAAATCAGCCGCAGCGGTCCTCATACTAGCCAGCCTGTCTACTACCTCATCAGAATAGGTTATGCCGTCGGGATTGCTATATTTTGGAGTACACCAGATCCCTTTAATAGATTCGTCTTGCGCCACAAGCTGCTCGACTGCTTCCATATCCGGGCCGTCACTTTTCATGTCAACAGTAATCATCTCTATCTGAAATAGCTCCGTAATTGCAAAATGTCTATCGTAACCTGGACTCGGGCAAATAAATTTAACCTTCGGCAGCTTTCCCCATGGCTTGCTTCCACAAACACCAAAGGACATGGCACGGGCAATAGTATCATACATAATGCTCAGACTGGAATTACCTCCGAGGATTATCTCCTTCGGGCTCACCTCAAGCATTTGTGCAAAAAGCTCCTTTGCCTCCGGAATCCCGTCTATCAAGCCGTAATTACGAGTATCGGTACCTGAGGGTGTTTTAAAGTTATCCGTATCGGTATGGAACTCTAGCATCTCCATGGATAAATCCAGTTGATCAGCACCCGGTCTTCCCCTTGACATGTCAAGCTTGAGATTTTTGGCTGCAAATTCTTCATATTTTCTATTCAATGTTATTAGTATTTCTTGAAGCTCTATCTTACTAAGCCTGGTTAAATCCAACATCAAAGCACCTCCACGATTAATGCATTTCTGATATTCTATTATATTTACATCAGATATGCAAGTCATGAGAGCTGAAATATTCAAAATAATTTCATCTAAAATGGTTTCAGTGCAGATATTGCAAGATACGCATACAGTTCCTTCAATATTTGAGGAAATTTTGTCCCATGCTTAACATAATATTAAAGAAGGATTTGCTTGATCACTCTCATAAAATTTAAACCGGCGATTTTTTCAAGGAGACCGGTGCTGTAATTCAGCTGCTCAAGCCTTTCAAAAAGCGCCGGTATGCACTGCGCGCCTTCCAGGCCTTCAGGTGTAAAATCAATTCCGTCATAATCTGCGCCGATTCCGATATGGTTTTCTCCCGTAACGGAACATATATGTTCAATATGTCTGACAACATCGTCCAAGCTTGCCTTGTCTGTATTATTCAAAAACTTTGGATAAAAATTAACCCCAACAACACCGCCATTGGCTGCGATAGCTTTCAATTGATAATCATTCAGGTTCCTGACATGATCACATATTGCTCTGGCATTGGAATGAGATGCGATCACAGGCTTTGAGGTTAGAGAAATTACATCTTGGAAGCTCGCCTCACATAGGTGTGAAACATCAACAATCATACCCAATCTATTCATTTCAGCCACAACCTGTTTACCGAAGTCTGTCAGTCCGGCTCCATGTTCCTCCTCTGCTCCATCCGCAAGCAAATTGCGGAAATTCCATGTTAAGAGCATACTTCTGACTCCCAGCCTATAAAGCTGCCTTAATATTGACAATTCTCCATTCAGACACTCTCCCCCTTCAACAGAGAGTATAGCTGCTACTTTTCCCTCCCTGATCGTCCTGCCAATCTCCTGCGAATTCGTACAAACGGCAAATTGCTTTCCATGCTGCGATTGAGTCAGGTAAACCTCGTCAATAATTGAAAGGACCCGTGTAAGTGCATTATTTCTGTATTTAACCGGGTCAGAAAATGCCGCAAAGAATTGAACGCGCTCTCCGGACTGAAGCAACCGTTCTATATCGAGTTGAAAGTAGTTCCTGTATAGCTCCGCACCCTTCTCATATACTGATAGAGCGGTATCACAATGAGCATCAATAATCAGCATCAGAACGCACTCCTTATCAATTCAATATCTTTCAGCCTGAATTCTTCATTGAATCTTTGTCCGGTTACCTCGACTATATCAAACCTAATGTTTTTTTCTCCGAAATTCCCTTGCTTAAGGTAAATCCATGCCAGCTTTTTAAGCTTCTCTCTTTTGGTATATCCTACAGCTTGCGCAGGTGTGCCAAAAAGGCTTCCGGTTCTTGTTTTAACCTCGATAAAGCAAATATATTCATTTTCAGCAGCAACAATGTCAATTTCTCCGAAACGGCCTGCTCTGAAATTTCTGTCCATTATGGTAAATCCGTTTCTTTCAAGGTAATCAGCTGCTAATTGTTCGCCAACGCTGCCAAATCGCCTGTTATTCATTATATTCTCCTTTGCCCCTTTTTTGTTCATACATTCTGTCCAGCTGATATTCAGACAATCTGTCCCATTTATTTTCATACGAGCTGTCCAATTGACTGACAAAAACCATAATCTGAGCAACGACCCCATATAACTCTTCTGGGATTTCGTCACCAATTTTTAGATAGTTAAGAGTATGTGCAAGTGTAGCGTCTTCATATAAAGGAACTTCGTTTTCAAGAGCCTTTTCAATAATTTTTTCAGCAATTTCGCCCTTCCCTAAAGCTACGATCTCAGGCGCGCCTCCCTTTTGGGGCGAGTATTTCAATGCCGCTGCTTCTTTAATTTTTTTCTTTTCCATACAAGCAGCCTCCTATATTCTGTAATCCACCTTGCTGTAGTTCTCCCGTGCTATTCCATTCAGGAGCCTCTCCTGCTGGATGGGCGTTGTTGCGGCATCAATTACCGTATATCTGACACCCACAAGCTTGTAACCGCAAGCAGCAAGCCCTGAGTAGAGGTCTTTAATCTGTGTCTTTATGAAGTCGTTTATTTTTTTGCTCTCTGTTCTGAGGTTGACTGTAATGCTGCTTTTCTTAATGTCCAAAAGCGTCTCAACCCTGCCCATATTGACAGTATCCAGTGATATAAACATGACGGTATCATTTGGATCAATTTTCTTTTTGTTCTGCCGGCGATTCATAACATAAAGCTCGGCCGTAGTGTCATGACCGGCCAGATTAACAGGCACCTGATAGTACAGCATATTACTGGCGTTCATCTGATGGAGCAGTCTTTGGGTGTCATCTATCTGTGCAGCGGCTGAGGACAGACCTTCCTTTACCACGGATTCCAGACCCTCGGAGGTATCTATGGCTGCTTTCAGCAGTTCAAGTTTTTCGTTCAACTTATTATTAATCTTATTGACATCAAGCTCGGAGGGTAGTTTTTCTGAATCCGTTTTTACAAAGATATCCCTGACAGCTTCGATAAGCTTTGAAAAACGCTCTGAGGCGGCTGATTTCCCCACCTGCCTGGCCTCATTGATCTGATTACCGGATTCCTCTTTTATCGGAGCAAATGAGCCTGATTGGACAGATGCGGAGGAAGCGGACCCGAGAATTGCTTTGTCAGTTGAGGCGGAGTTTCCGGGATTCTCTGAGTTCATGCCTGAAACTGCATTTTCCCGAGATGCTGCGGAAATGTCAGATGCCGTTTTAAGGCCTTCTTCTGACACGTTCGGAGTACTGAATGACAAATCGGATATTTGAGTAGACGTCCGGTCTGTATTCACAGCAGCGGAATGGCTGGCAATCCTAGTAGTATCATGATCGGTCTTATTGTCGGTAATTTGAATCTGTGCAAGTAGTTCAGAAGAATTCTTTTCTGTACCGGCTATGTTTGATTGAGGCGCATTAACCTGATTCGTACCGACAGAGTTTGTCTGATTTGTTACGGGCAAATTTGCCTGTTCTGTCAAAGCCGGCTTTGACGATGATGCGAATGACTTATTAGCTCCAGCCGGGTCAACTTGATTCAGCCAGTTCTGTACTTCCTTAAGCTGTTGTCCAAGCTTCACATTACCTTCTAGCAGCCTCAAAAGCAGATCGACGTCGGCTCTGTCTGCGTCAAGTCCTTTCAATGTCAGGAACACTGCCTTTTCGATATTCAAAGCAGGATTGCTGTTCAACAGCTCACTTGCTTGCTTTAAATGCTCAGCAGTAACAGGGGCCCCTACTTTCAACAGTTCGGAAGCAAGCCCAATATTTTGCGCATCAGGCTTTATTTGAAGCGTTTCCAGCAATTGCTTTAAGGTTTCGGGATTTGACTCAGTCATTTGTGATAAATTTCTGACAGTTTCCAGATAAAGCGTGCCCTCAAGCTTGGAAGAAACGGCAAGCATGACAGTATCGCCTGCCTTTGCATTCATAGCCTCCAGCATCCCGGCTCGCATGACAGTTCCGTCAAAAAGCTTCAGTACAGCTTCATCTGAAGTGATTTCAAGGACCTTTGCCCTGATTATATCGCCTGTATTCAGTCGACCTATCAGATCACCGACATTGTTGTTAGCCGCAGCCGGAATATTGGCATAATAGTCTATGCGCATTCGAAACTCCTTTACATATTAAACCCCTGGTTCATCCCATAAAATTTTTAGTGAAGCTTATTCTATGTATCGGACAAATTCCATACTTTTTTATAGCATTAATATGTTCGGCGGTTCCATAACCTTTATGCTTCTTAAAACCGTATTGAGGATATTGGCTGTCAGCCTCAGTTATCATTCGATCCCGGTACACCTTGGCAATGATGGACGCTGCCGCAATTGAGATACTCAGCTCATCCCCTTTTATAATCGAGATCTGAGGTATTTCAAGATCGTCAAGCTTGACGGCATCAATCAGCAAAATTTCAGGCTTTATGTCCATCTGCTCTATAGCCTGCTTCATGGCTAGCTTCGTAGCATTCAATATATTGATTTCATCGATTCGTTTTTCATCCACTATACCGATGCCGTAACAAACAGCCCGGTCAAGGATAATGTCGTAGAGCTTGTCCCTTTTAGCAGGACTCAGCTTTTTTGAATCATTAACACCTTCAATAAGACAATTCGCTTCCAGCATGACACATGCGGCAACAACAGGTCCTGCAAGTGGCCCTCTGCCTGCTTCATCGATGCCTGCCACATTGCAGTATCCCTGTGAGATAGCCTCCGCCTCATATCTGCTCATGCTTTTCAGTCGTTCCAGTTCTTTTTCATGATTTGTCGGCTTCATTTTTATTTCTCCTCACAAAATACAGGCTGCTCCAATGTAATTTTTCCGATCTTCCCTCCACGGAATTCATCCAGAAGAATAATAGCAATCCTTCTCAAATCTACTTCTCCTCCCGGCAGGATGCATCCTCTGTTTTTCCCTGCTGTCTGAAGCAATTCATACCCCGTCAGGCCTTCTATGCTTTGCAGCTTATAGCGTCCGGCAAATATTTCAGGATATTCGACAGAAAGCTTTTGCGCCAATGCGGCTGCCACTTCCGTCACATCCATAATATCATCCTTGATGGCTCCGGTAAATGCAAGATTCAGGGCAATATTCTGATCGTCGAATTTTGGCCACAAAATCCCCGGGGTGTCAAGAAGATCAATTTCCGGATTCAGCCGTATCCACTGCTTACCTTTAGTTACACCAGGTCTGTCTCCGGTCACAGCAACAGCCTTGCCTGCAATCTTATTAATAAAAGTTGATTTACCAACATTGGGTATTCCGACTATCATAGTTCTAATTGGTCTGAAAAGCCTGCCCTTCTCCCTGTCGCGGGCGAAGCGGTCCTTCATCATAGCCTTTAGCTGGACCTTAAGCTTATTTAAGCCGGTGCCTTTTATTGAATCCACAAATATTGCCTGAATGCCTTGACTTTTATACCAACGGGCCCATTCCTCCGTGCGTCCGGCATCTGCAGTATCAGCCTTGTTTAGAACGAGCAGGCGTGGTTTATTCTGAATAATGGAATCAATTTCTGGATTTTTACTGCTGGCGGGAATCCTTGCATCGAGAAGCTCCACGACTACATCCACCAGCTTAAGATTTTCTGCAAGTAAACGCCTGGTTTTTGCCATATGACCGGGAAACCATTGAATATTCATCATTTATCCTTCCGAAAAAAAATCTGTATTAAGCAAAAGGGAACCTTCCGGTCCCCTCTATACTTATGATTCTTTAGGTTCTCTAATTTGAAGCTTTTCTTTGATCTTCGCAGCCTTGCCAACCCTGTCGCGCAGGAAGTACAGCTTAGCTCTCCTGATCTTACCTTTTCTCACTACCTCAATGGTAGCGATCTTGGGAGAATGAACCGGTAGGATTCTTTCCACCCCTACGCCATAGGATACTCTTCTGACTGTAAAAGTTTCTGTGATTCCTGCACCCTTCTTTGAGATAACGGTACCTTCAAATATTTGAATTCTTTCTCTGGTTCCTTCTTTAACCTTCAGGTGCACCTTTACATAGTCGCCTATGCTAAGAACAGGCAAATCCGTTCTTATTTGTTCTTGTTCTAATGCTTTGATTATATCCATTGATGTTTCCTCCTCTCTTTCCAGGACGTTCATCAATGCATGATAAGCACCAGCGGACCGTCCGTATTACACACGTCAAAAAGTATACCATATGGATGTTTTGTTTGTAAAGCACAAAATAATCTTTTCTCATTAGCATGTGACTATTGTTACTGTTCAGCGGTTCGGCTATATGGATACTGTTCAATACTTGCCGCCAGCTTTGTCATCAGATTGTCAATTCCACTTGAACTTATATCTGCTGGACAAACGCCGGGGATTGTTGGCAGAAGGTATTCCAGTTCGGCTGTAATAGATTTCTGGCTTAATAATACCCGTTCATATTCAAGGTAATTACTGCCTGCTTTGGCCAAACTAACAGCCTTTACTTTTAGCTGATGCTCAAGTAAAGTCAACTTTTCTTTTATAAATCGGTTATTGATTGTTATACTCGATATTTCTTCGTTTAGCTTGCTTATTTTCTTATTCAAAGAACGTTTGTTATAATAAAACGCGATAGGAAAAGTAATTTTTCCGGTTTGTTTTTCATCTTTAATGAATTCATACCATGAATTGATAGATTCCGTGATTTCATTGTGTATCGCCCTAATTCTATCAACGTTTCTGTGATAACTATCCATGACAGATAACAGATTTTCCTGCTCCTCCTTAAAGGCTTGCTCAAAATAATCACCTGACGTCTTTTCAGCATCTGATGCAACAACTGCAAGCTGTTCGTATATATCTTTGAGCGCATAAAGCAGTTTTACTGCAAGCTCTTTTCGCTGTGAAACCCTTACCTTATCCATTTTTCAGCCTTCCTTTTTTTCACTTAGATACTTAGCCGATACCCAACCGATTCTTCCGTCATTCGATTCAATATAGTACCATGTCCCGCCGGATGTATCGGTTTCTTGCTTCGATAAATATATAACAATACTGCCAAAGGTTAAAGAGCTGTTGCCCACCTTCTTAGCATTTGGATCAGGTAATTCCCTAATATTCAGACCCTTTTTAGCTGTTACAGAGTATTGAATCCTGTTTTCTGCAACCAGGCCCTTAGAATCAGCTTTATTTTGCATATCTGTTAAATTCAGATCTCCCTCGCTTTCCGCCTGCTTCCATTCGTTTATACCGGAGAGCCTGTTAAACTCATTTAATGCATATGCATAATAATTCTTAACTTTTTGTATTGTATTATTCTGTACTTTTATTAAATCAACTGACCAATACTTGTTTGTAAATGCCCTCCCATAGTCTGTGAAGGTGAGCAGCGAATATGTAATCAAAAGTATGCAAATAATCGCAAGTTTGTGTTTTCGTGCGAATCTAAAAGGAAAAAATAAAATGTAAAAAATGTTAAATACAAATCTTTTAAAAGAATCAAAAAATGTATTCATTTTAAACTTTTTCCTTTCTCCCTTTCTTCTATGTATTTTTGGATGTGTTGATCGCTTTTTCAAAAAAGAGCAAAAAGCTCTACTGACAAGCAGCGGAAGCCTGACAATAAATACAGGCACTGCATATAAAGCAGCTAAAGAATTCTTAAGGAGTCTAGACCCAAAAGTTGAAAACCATTTCTTTAGATCAAAATCAGATTCGAAAAAAGCATCCTTTTCCAATATGGTTTCCTCATGATCTAGCTGAATATTTACGTATGAATGACTCGATGTAAAGTCAAACCTGATGGAAGGACAAAATTCTTCCTGCTTTATTGAGAATAATTCTTTAAAGCTTTCGCTGCCGTCGAAGGCATTTACATATTTGTTACTTATGAAGTTATCGCCTATCCACTTCGTTGCAATTGATTTCAGAGCCCATGCGGCCAGATATTTATTTTCATCACTTTCAACGGGATCATCAATTACTTCCTTAAGAATATGGACACAGTCTTTTTCATTTAACTTCTGCAGCCGCAGTATAGCAAGCCTGCGAATATATTCATCAGGATTTCTCAAATAATAATTCAGTTCTTTAACACTGTGAAGCTTTTCAATTATTTTTTCTGTTTCTCTTTCATTCCGGTACCATTCAGGCAGAGTATTAAGGCTAAATTCAGAAACCGGCAAGAATTTTTCACCCCTTGTATATGTATTTTGATAAATATACATATACATTTTAGCATTTGCCGGCTTAGAGATATGTAGTATATTGCTCCCTAATTCAATAGGTTTATTGATTCATTTTTTTATAGTGAATTTGATCTAGTCATCCTCAGCGTCTTGCTCCAGCAGCTTTTTATCCTCCTTAGTGAGCTCCAGCTTAACAAAAAGGTCAGGTCTTCTTTCGCGAGTTCTTTTCAAAGCTTGCAATCTTCGCCATTTGTTAATGTTGGCATGATGTCCTGACAACAGTACTTCAGGAACCAATTTCCCCATAAAGTCGTATGGCCTCGTATATTGAGGGTATTCAAGTACTCCGTCCTTATGCGACTCTTCCTCATAAGAAGCTTCATTTGATAGGACGCCTGGAATAGTTCTACTGATTGCGTCCACAAGAACCATGGCCGGAAGCTCTCCTCCTGTCAGGACATAATCACCAATAGACACCTCTTCATCTACCAGTTCCGCAAGGATGCGTTCATCCACACCCTCATAATGTCCGCATAGCAGAATTATATGCCTGTGAACCGACAGTTCCTCAACAAGCTTTTGATTCAAAGGTCTTCCCTGCGGGCTCATATAAATGAAATGGGGCTTGTAATCTAAATCGCGGATAACAGCCTGATATGCATCGTATATCGGCTGCGCCAGCATGACAAGACCGTTTCCTCCTCCATATGGATAATCGTCGGTCTTTTTATGCTTGTCCTTTGAATAGTCACGGATATTGTGTGCGGTTACCGTAATCAATCCGCTTTCCTGCGCGCGGCCAATGATGCTGCTTCCGAGGACTGTATTGAAAATTTCCGGGAATATGGTCAAAATGTCAAACTTCATCATCCAGCAATCCTTTCGGGATAACCACGTCGATTCTCTTATGCTCAGGCGAAATACTTCGAACGACGCTCTTGAGCGCCGGCAGCAATATTTCTTTCCCCGATGCATTCCTTACGATATAAACATCGTTACTGCCGGTTTGCAGAACATCTGTAAGTTCTCCGAGCAGTGTACCATTTTCGTCAAATACGCCGCATCCGATTAGGTCGCATATGAAAAATGCGTTCTCAGCCAGCTTCACAGCATTTTTGCGGTCAACAAGCACAAAACAGTCCCTGTATAGATTTGCATCATCCGGGGAGTCCATGCCGGAGAATTTAATCATTACAAAGCCCTTAGTGTACTTGACCTGCTGGATAGTATGCTTATTCATCCCGCCATCTTTTTCGATATACACCCATTCCAGCTCGTCAAAACGATGAGGATCGTCCGTCAGCGGTATCAGCTTCACTTCACCTCTGACGCCGTGTGTATTAACAATTTTTCCTATCTGAAGATATTCAACCATGTCAGTTCACCTTTATTAATGGCAATAAATAAATCTCGGGGCTGGTCGATGACTGTGTCATCTGCTCGCCCATGCATCCTGGGGCATCGAGCCCCGCTCGATTTATGTCAGATTCCGCTATGGCGGAATGAGAATTAATAAAAAAGGTGTTGCGAAAACACCTTTTTATTGAACAATCTCCACTACAACCCTTACATTTTCCTTAATGGCTGCAGCCTTTATAACAGATCTGATAGCCTTGGCTATACGTCCCTGTTTTCCAATTACCTTACCCATGTCCTCTTTTGCTACTCTAAGCTCAAGAAAAATGGCATTTTCGCCTTCCACCTCATTGACACTGACTTCATCAGGGTAGTCAACAAGCGCTCTGGCGATAATTTCGAGAAGTTCCTTCATTTTAGCATACCTCCCGCTAAAAGCCGTAGAAAACATTATCATTCACAGTTTACTGAATAACTCCGGTCTTCTTCAGCAAAGATTTCACTGTATCAGTAGGCTGTGCACCATTCTTGATCCACTGAGCTGCTTTTTCACCGTCTATCTTAACTTCAGCCGGATTAACCAGCGGATTGTAAGTGCCAATTTCCTCGATAAATCTTCCGTCACGCGGATATCTCGAATCTGCCACAACTACTCTGTAAAAAGGACTCTTTTTTGCTCCCATCCTCTTCAGTCTGATCTTAACTGCCATGTATGTCACCTCCTCTCGCTATAATGTGTATATAATGGTTGTTGAGTATACTGAACACTAAAATGGCATTCTAAATTTACCCAAACCCTTACCACCTCTTTTGCCTACATCCGTCATCATTTTCATCATCTTCTTCACTTCTTCAAACTGCTTCAGAAGGCTGTTCACCTCCTGGATCGTTGTTCCGCTGCCCGCTGCAATCCTTTTCCTTCTGCTGCCGTTAATTATGGACGGTTCGTTTCGTTCCTTCGCTGTCATTGACTTGATAATAGCTTCCGTCCTGCCCATTTTCTTCTCATCCACTTCGATATTCTGCAAGGCCTTTGTATTCATACCAGGCAGCATACCAAGCACCTGATTGAGCGGACCCATCTTTTTCACCTGCTGCATCTGATCCAGAAAATCCTCCAATGTAAACTGCTGTGTACGAAGCTTCCGTTCCATCTCAATGGCCTTTTTTTCATCAAAAGCCTCCTGGGCCTTTTCAATCAGGCTGAGCACGTCTCCCATTCCAAGGATCCTTGAAGCCATTCGTTCCGGATAAAAGGGTTCAATATCACTGAGCTTTTCACCGGTTGCAGCAAATTTGATCGGTTTTCCGGTAACAGCCTTGACTGATAGCGCAGCGCCGCCTCTTGTGTCGCCGTCAAGCTTCGTTAAGACAAGTCCGTCCACTCCAAGCTTCTCATTGAAGCTTTCCGCTACATTGACAGCATCCTGACCTGTCATTGAGTCTACGACCAGTAGAATCTCATGAGGATGTACTGCTTTTTTGATCCTGTCCAGCTCATCCATCAGTTCTTCATTTATATGGAGCCGGCCTGCTGTGTCGATGATCACCAGATCATAAAGCATCTTTGTTGCATGCTCGATGGCCTTTTTTGCAATATGCACAGGGTCGGTATTTCCCTCTATGGCAAAAACCGGTACATTGAGCTGACTACCCACGACCTGAAGCTGTTTGACAGCTGCGGGACGGTAAACATCACAAGCAACAAGAAGCGGGTTCTTTCCCTGTTTTCTAAGCAGACTTGCCAGTTTACCCGATGTGGTGGTTTTACCAGAACCCTGTAGTCCAACCATCATATAGATCGTTGGCGGCTTATTTGAGAATGTGACCTTTGCAGGAACCTTCCCCATCAGGTCGATCAATTCCTCATGGACGATCTTAATAACCTGCTGCCCCGGCGTAAGACTTTCAAGCACATCCTGCCCGACTGCACGTTCAGAGACCTTATTAATAAAGTCCTTTACAACTTTGAAATTCACATCGGCTTCCAGCAGCGCAAGCTTAATCTCGCGCATCATGTCCTTGACGTCTTTATCCGTCACTCTGCCCTTGCCGCGTAATTTATTAATCGTTTCCTGCAGCTTCCCCGATAACCCTTCAAAAAGAGCCATATATGTTAGTCCTCCATCAATCTTCGTATCTCCTGCTTTGCCTTTCTTAAGCTCTCATGATCCTGCTCAGTCAAACACGAGTTGTCTATACTTTCAATTAATTTGAGTACTTCGGCCGCTGTTTCCTTTTGCCTGCCAAACCTGGCAACCATACCCAGCTTCTGTTCCATTTCGTAAAGGGCTGCCTTTCCCCGCTTGATATTATCATGGACACCTTGTCTGCTGATATTCAGCTCCTCGGCAATTTCGCCCAGAGAATAATCGCTGTTGTAATACAGATCCATGATATCATATTGTCTTTTTGTAACCAGCTGCCCGTAAAAATCAAGTAACAGGCTTATGGTATAAAATTCATCCATTTCAAATATCTTTCCTATGGCCATTTTAGAGTTCTCATATCTGAAGCTGGCGAGTCTTCCTGTTACGACCAAAGATAATAGTGTAAAGCATTTTTACTTTACACTTCATTTTAGAGTATCAAAAGGATTCTGTCAAGAGTAATGATTAATTATTTACTTCGATTTTTGACTTCTGCTTAAGTGCCTATTCTTCCTGCTCAAAGGATTTTTATTGACTTCTAAAAAATATGTTGTTAGAATATACCCCGCACGGGTATACTATTTATAATTTAATAATCCATATAACTGCCAAAGGATATGACTGGCAGTATTAAGTAGGTGTTTATGATTTCTTACGTATTAACCTTTGTTGAAGGAATATTAACTTTTATCTCACCCTGCATTTTACCGATGCTGCCTATTTATTATGTTTACCTTACAGGAACCTCGGATAACGTGAATTCTTCCGACATAAAATCTGGCAGAAGCCGCCTGCTTCTGAACTCGGCAGGCTTTGTGACAGGCTTTACGATTGTATTCGTTCTGATGGGTGCAACAGTTACATCACTGGGAGGCTTTCTTGAAAGCAACCGGTCACTTTTACAGAAGATCAGCGGACTGGTCATGGTGATATTCGGACTTAACTTTATAGGAATATTAAAAATCGGTTTTTTGAATATTGAGAAAAGAATTCCATATAAAATAGGCAATTTGAAGTTCTTAAGCTCTATTGTGTTTGGTATGGTATTCGGCTTCGGCTGGACACCGTGTCTGGGTACATTTTTAGGTTCCGCGCTGCTCCTGGCAGGCAACTCTGAGACAATATTTCAGGGAATGCTTCTATTGCTGCTTTACTCCATCGGTCTTGGAATACCCTTTATCATATCCGCTGTAATATTCGAAAAAGCAACCGGCGCTATGGGATGGGTAAAAAAACACAGCAGAATCATAAATATTATCTCGGGAATATTGCTAATTGCAGCAGGAATACTTGTGTTTACAGACCAGTTGAAATATTTATTTTAGTAATTTAAATAACGAAGTAAAATTTGGAGGACACATTCATGAAAAGATCATATAGCATAATCATCTGGATTGTCGTGTTAGCTGTACTGCTGACTGCATCATACATCTTTTATTCGAAGAATAAATCTCAGATCTTTATCCCCCCGATTCAGCAAAATACTGGAACGCAGGACATGACAGAAAAGGAAAACTCACAGCAAAAAACTTCTGGAGAAAACGATACTGAATCTGCCGAATCCTCCGGTGAAGACACATCTTCGAAAACTTCAGCCACAAATGAGGCCTCTGATCCGGAGAAAATTATGGTGCCGGATTTTACGTTAAAAGATATTGATGGTAACGAAACAAAGCTATCAGATTACCAAGGCAAGATTGTCGTACTGAATTTCTGGGCTGTCTGGTGCACATACTGCAAGCTGGAGATGCCTGATTTAAACGAGCTGAATCAGGAACTGGAAAAGGAAGGGGATGCTGTAATACTGGCTGTTGATGTAATGGAGACCCATGATGTTGTCAGCGAGTACCTTGACTCTGAAAATATAAATTTAAAGGTTCTTATGGATGAAGATGGCTCCGTTGCTGCAACATATGGTATTGAAGGATACCCAACCACCTTTATCCTGAACCCTGACGGCTCTTTGTATGGCTACATTCCAGGCGCAACGGATAAAAAGACTCTTGAGATGCTCATAAATAAAATCAGAAACGGTGAGCCCCTTAAGTAAATGCAGTCCGGTAAACTTTTAGCATATATTATTGCACAGGTTAAATTTCGCAAATCGCTTTATACATTCTGCTATAGCCTTTTGAAGCTTTTGAGTTTGTTTTATACCGTCCTCATACCAGATGCTTTTAACCGTCAGGGTACATGATTTCCTGTCGGCAATTGCTTCTACCCGACCGATAAAGCTATCACCATAAAGTAAAGGCAGAACATAGAACCCGTATTTGCGTTTATCGGGGGGAGTGTAGATTTCCCAAGAGTAATCAAAGCCGAATATGGCGCGAATGAGCTTTCTGTCCCACATCATGCAGTCAAGCGGTGCAAGCAGCTCACAGCGCGGTTTGAAATTATCTTTTTGTATAACGGTCTCGATAATGTCCAGATCTTCCGAACGGCAGAACAGAGTATCCTCTAGATCCTCCACCTTAATTTTGAGGATTTTTCCTTCATCAAGTAATTCTCCAAACGCCTGATTTCTCTGCTCAGACTTTAAGCCCCAGATATTCAACCATGCATCCGACGGACGATTCCACAGAAGTCCGACCGCTCCTATACGCCGCAGAATTCGCCACTTCTGATGCTCAAACTCGTCCGGAAGCGGATCTGGAGTGTTAAGCAATTCAATAGGTAAATGTTTTTCAACTAAATCGTAATACTTTCGTGTACCTTTTTTGTGGTGAATGATCAGCTCGCCGGTGGAGTACAACTGCTCAAGAACTGATCTTGACGCTTTAGAACTGCTACCCCAGTTACCGCTCCAATGGATTGAAGAATGCCAGTGTATATTACCGTCAATAGGCAGCTCATCAGAGCTTACGGGGCCATGATCATATATATAGGATTTAGCTTGATCTTCTAACTCAGCAAGCCCTTCAAATTGCATACCGCCTTCTTGTGAAGCTTTTCTATAACGCTCAAAATAAGGCCAGTCCTCAATAGGAATTATGGAGAGGTTTTTATCGGGATAATCAAAAAGCTTTCGGTCGCTATACAACAGATCGTAAAGCGTTTGCTTTGTAAAGCCTTTAATGCGTGACTGCAGAGTAAGCTCCGCATTTTTGCCGCAGGCATCTACAGGATCAAACTGAATACATCCTGCCTGACGTACGAAATCAAGCGCGCCCTGCTTGCCAATAAATTTATGTTCGCCCAGCAATCCATGCTTATAAAGCATAAATTGCCTTGCCTGTCGGTTTGTTAGATTGATCATTGGTACTCTCCATTCGATACATACTTTAATACGATATCTTAAATTAAGCAAAGTATTTCAAACGTTGAAGCTCCTTATCTGGTAGCTGGATGAACTCAAAGCTTACTTATAGAGTAATCTTGTCAAAGCAACTCAAGTACAAAAAGCTCTCTTCTTGTCCATCTTGGCGCATTATGAGATTTTGTTTCAATTATAGTTTTATTTGCTTTTATTGCACTTTCAATATCAGTCCATACGGGTTTAAATCCCAGATCTCTCTCATATTCATCTAATGCCTGTTCTTCCAGAACAGAGTCAACTTCACATATATAGTAGTAAGATATCATTTGAAAAACATCATACTCTTTCTCAACAGGTATATCATATTCTATCGTTTTACCAAATTCGGAACAAATTTTTGTGACCGTAGCCCCACATTCTTCCCGAATCTCTCTAACAAGCGCTTCTTCATAGGTCTCACCAGCGTCAACGCCCCCGCCGGGGAATTTGTAGTCACCGTCTTTTGAAGAGTAAACCATCAAAAGCTTGTCATTTTTCTTGATTATTCCTCTGACAGCCTCTCTGTAGATGGTTTTCCCCAACAAATTAATATCACTTTTTCTGTATATTTCCTTCAATAATCTCAATAAATCCCCCCAATTTGATAGAATTTATAACCTTAAAAGCTTTTCCGCCATAGGGTGATTCCGCTATAGCCTCTGTCATAGCCAAGCTCAAGCAATTTATCGTAAATCGGTGAATCTTCGATTTTGCTGCGTTCGTCATCCTGACCGGATTCGAGCCAGTTTTCTGTAAATAGATTCTTTCTGCCGGTCCAGATACGACGGTTTTGAAAGCTGTCTACAAAGCAGGAGGCAGCCTTGTCCAATATGTCAGGATCATCAGTTAAACGCTGGAACGTGCTGCCGTATTCTCTTACCGCAAGAACAGGTTTTCCGTTTCTGAACACAACGGCTGTTCCCTGTTGCTTTCCCAACCTGACCGGCGATACTGAAGAGAGGATATCCTTATAGGGA
>JAEYON010000084.1 GCA_023411645.1 Bacillota bacterium
GTTCCTTTGGGGTTGAAGTTGCCGTTCTCATCAAGCTTTGCAATACCGGAATTTACGAGCGCCTGTACGCTGCTTTTTGCCCATGAGCTTACGCTGTCAATATCGTTTATGGCAACCTCGTCTCCGCTTAACTGTGCGCCGTTCATGGCGGCAACTCTGTTGGTGATTACCGCGAGCTGCTCCATCGTAAGCTTCTCATCTTCAAAATAGTTGCCTTTCCCGTCACCGAGCAGCAGACCCTGCTGCTTTGCAAACTCTACAGGGCTTGGCACGCCAGCCAGGAGCAGCTCAAATAATTGTGCTCTTGTGAGGGGTTCGTCAGTCTGCTGTTGTTCAAAGGAAATGATAGAGTCATACAAATCCTTATTGGCAGATATTTTTTCTGTACTGCCCACTGTTGAGTAGGCTCCGTTTTTAAGAAAGCCTTCAAACATGGCAGCCGAGTCTTTGACATCCTGAACCGTAGTGGACTTTATTTCCTGCAATAGCTTCAACTGATCCTCCGAGGATTTGCCCATCACGTAATTGTTGATTGCGTTTGACGCGCCGCTCAACTCGCCTGTGGTTGCGGTGTAGGAGCTGAATGCTTTCAAAATGTATCTGTCAAGCTCCTCCTGAGTAATGTTTATATTCTTTATGAACTCAGGCAGTCCCTTGTAGACCTCAAAGGTTTCATTTATATTGGGATCTCGGTAGGAGACAAGCATAAAGGATGTTGAACTGAAGCTGACTATGTTGTCATAAGCGCCATACCCAAATCTGATCATCGGGGTGATGTAGTTTTCATTGATTACAGACCCGATTGGGATAAATTTACCGTTATATTCTGTACCCATATCTTCATATGTGGCAGAAATCATATTGTATTGAACAGTTGTATCAATTGCGATTGCTTCTCTTTGGGCGGGGGGTGTCAGCTTGGAGTAATCCTGCGGGACAATGGCCTTTGCAGGCAGTGCATCGATCAGAGATTTGATCGCTTTCTCATATTGACCAATACTGTTTTCATTGCCGGAGAACATTGTGATCATATTTGTACGGTTCAAAACAAGTTCGTGCATAGATTTCAGTTCAGCCAATACTGTATTCGTATCTGACTGCATTGTCTGCTCCAGCTCTTTAAGGAAATTGTAGTAATCAAGGCCGAAAATGTAATTCTGATATTTAATACAATCATTTGAGAGTGCCAGATTGCGAGTTACCAGTATATTTACAGGGTTATTCACGATCTGATTCTTGAGACCTGCTCTTTGCTGTTTTACAGTCTCCAGAATCGTATCAGCATCAACGAATTTAGTATTGAGGAGCATCTCTTTGATGAGAGCCAGTTGTTCATCATATTCTTCCATCAGCCCAATCCACGAGGTTGTAATAATGGGAGTAAACTCATTCCAATCCTTCTGCGGAATGGTTGACATACTGAAGGGTGCCCCGGATAGATATCTCATGGTTAAGGTAGCCAGCTGTTCTTTGTTATACTGCTTTGTATCGAGTTTCCCAAGCAGGCTGGTGTATAGCTGCAAATAATGAAGCTTTTCTGCTGGTACTGCTGAAACGTCCAGGGCAAGTGAGGTAAGAGCCGTAGCACCTACATCCGCCTGTGCAGATATGATTCTTACGCCGTCCTGGGATAAAGTTTCTTTGATATTGTATTTTTTTACTTCTACCGGCAGATCTGCAACCTTTACCACCTGAAGATCTTTTACGACGGCCTGTTCAGCCTCGCCAGCCTCGCGGCTGTTCCATTCGTTATAGGTCTTTGTATCATTTACTATTTTCTCGATTTCCTGGGGACTCATGGCTGATTTCAGATCTGCCAGGTATTTCTGATGCTGCTCGGACTGCTTCTCAGCAAGCCCTGCTTCCGGGATCGTGGTGACAAGGGCAGCATGGTTATTATTTCGGATATACTTTGTTGTCAGATCTTCTATATAGTTTTTGTTGACCTTGTCAGAGATATTTTTAATATTTTGCAGCAAATTGCTATAATAATTCAGATTATCGTAATTTGCCCACATAAGGCTTATGCCCGTAGCAAGATTGATGCCCAGATTGCTTACCTCGGTTACGTTTGAGTTGTTGAGCAGCACGGCGGATATGGTTGCATTGACCATGTCTTTGTCAAACCCTTTTTTCAGAAGACCATCAATACAATCATCCACAAGTGTCTGGAACTCTTTTGCTTTATCCTCATCTGCACTTTGCGCTGAGAAGGTTATGACCGGCTGTGTAATGCTATCATTAAGACTAACGGTCAGGTTTGCTCCTATCTGTTTTGCGGCGAAAGCCTGTTTCAACGGAGAAGTATTCTGATTGAGAACGGTTGCAAGAATACTCAGACCTATTAAATCCTCTTCCGGAACATCTGTCATAGCAAACGCATAATCGATTTGCGCCGCGTTTTCCGTATTGGAAGCTGCAGAGACAGGGAATTTAAAGGTTTTCTCGGTTTTCTGCTGAAGTGGAGCGATTTTACCGTCGTCAACCTCAATATCCTTTTTTTCAAATTTACTGAGATAGTTGTCATTAATCAGCTTCAAGAACTTGCTGTAATCGAGATTGCCATAAAGCACCATAAGAGAATTGGATGGATGGTAGTATGTTTTATGTGTATTGATAATTTGCTCGTAGGTCAGATCCTTAATTTTCTCAGGATCCCCGCCTGAAATATTAGACTGGATGCTGTTGGGAAATAGAGCATCCATAACGTTATAATTTGCCGCCGATGTAATATTTCCAAGTGCGCCCTTCATTTCATTATAAACGGTACCGCTAATAGTGAGTGGTGAATCGGCATCAGCCATTTCATATCTCCAGGCCTCTCTTAGGAATATATTCTTATCGTTATAGACCGAGGGGTTGTAAACACAGTCCATGTATACGTCAGTAAGCTTGAGCAGCTGCTCTTCGCTCATGGAGGATACGGGGTACGAGGTTAAGGTTGGGTATGTAAATGCATTGATAAATGTACTGTATGTTTGATTTGCAACAGTAAACAGAACGTTTTTCAGCGGGTACTTTTCCGAGCCGGATACGGAGATATGTTCCAGTATATGATTTGCTCCGGTGTCGTCAACAGCAGGCGTTTTGAAGGTGATTTCAAATGCTCGGTCAATGTCCTTGCTTTGAATGTACAAAAGCTTCGCGCCTGTTTTTTCATGTTCGAACAGAACTGTTTTTGAATGGATCAAATCCATATCGCCTATTTCGATTGCTTTAAAACCGGATATCACCTCACCTGCCTTAGGAAGCGGCTTTAACCCTGCTTCCGCGGCGTTCACTGATGTGAACGATAAACACAAGCTTAAAATCAGAACAATGGTTAATGAGAGGGAAAGAAATTTTTTCATACTCTGTACTCCTTCTTAAAATTTTACAATACGTCCATTATACGGGGCGATTTTCTATTTTGTCTACAGATTCCGGATTACTATGAGATATTAATACAAAAGCCAAAAGGTCTGTATACTGCACAATAAGTAACAACGGGTTCATGAAGAGAGAGACCACCTGTCTGGCGGTCTCCCTTTTATTAATGCTTTTTATTTTTGTATCACAACTTTGGTTCCTACATACATATAATTATAGAAATCCTCTGCATCGGTGTTGGTCAGCCCAACGCAGCCCCATGTCCAGTCGGATCCGTAAGAATCTCTGCCTCCTCCGTGAATGCCTATGCCGCCGCCCAGCGCTGTGTTCTGTGGAGGTGTTTTACCGTTAATGATGGCGTTGTATATCAAGTTGTATGTCGATTTATCGATCAGTCCGCCGTTAAGTCCACGCGATGCGTCCTCGATATTAGGATAGCTCAATCTCATCCAACGGGATCCGAGGTATTCATCGGATGGGCTCAACACCAGCTTTTGCGTGATATAAAACGTGCCCTCCGGTGTTTTATGGTCGCCGGCAATTTGCTTGTCACCCTTTCCGCCGTCGCCAAGCTCCACTGGGTATGACTTCAGCGGAGTTGCATTCTGATAAACGGTCAAGAGCTTATCTGATTTATCTACCACCAGATTCAGCCTCAACTGGCCATCCGTCAATCCCTTGGCATTTATAATTTGTGACAGCGATCTGTTGGCGTTCACCGGTATTGTCAATGTCTGGCCGGTCAAGATCAAATCTGATTTCAAGTTGTTGCTTGTCTTAATAGTATTAATGGATGTACCGTATACCCTGGATATTTTGTAAAGTGAGTCGCCGCGCTGAACAACATACCGGATATAAGGCTGTTTTCCGCTTGCCGCGTAGACATTGGTTGTACCCAATGACATAAAATCGGCTGCTGCGGTAGCAACAACCAGCGTTACTAATACTAAGCTGATTAAAAGGCCTTTCTTTATTTTATTTCTACGCGTAAATAATCTATTTGTCATCGCTTTGTCCTCCTATTCCCAATAAAATGTGTTTTAATGTAAGGGGACTGCCCTGACGGAGTGTACATTATAACACGTTATATATCTCAAGCCTAATGTAATTAATGGGGTCATTACAAGTGAATGGAATAGCGGCTATCTGCAATCTCGTGTGGGTTTTGACAATAATATTCAAAAAGAAGGTAAAAAGAAAAGTAGTTTTCTCTGCAATTCTATGTGGGAAAACTACTTTTTTATTTTGTGAAAAAAACGTTTTCAATACAATCTTATGTGGGTTTAAGTTTAGAAGTGTCCCCAATATTGAGTTTTTTCTTTCCTCTGGGAGTTAACGTGGATTACAAAATACAAGAAAAGGCATATTTGTCAGGCTGAAGCCATAAGTCTGTGTTGCGTGTAATATGGATTTCATTCGTAATGATTTCATTTAATATGACAAGTTATGTAAATACTTTAGTAGAATAAAATCGAGTTTAACAATAATCTCCACAGTAATAAAGAATAATTTTTCGCCCTTCATGAATCAATGCAACTCTATAAATAATTACCTCAAAGGTACTTTTTCTTTGCAACAACTTGATAGTAATGCCAATGCTTAGATGCTCCTCCAGTAACCTTGCCATCACCGTTATATTCATAGAAAAATTCTATTTCAAACTCTTTAAATAAATTATGGACTTGTTCTTTGGTATGGAATGTCATATTACTATATTTTGTCCATTCGTCATGCTCACCAAACAAATTGCCTGCAAAACGGCCTTTTATGCCTAATGATACATTTATTTGCTCCCAAATACGCCCAAAATATTCGGGCTGACAGAAGGGCAAGCTTAAGCTGGCATTAATAAAATCAGCCTCAGGAAGGTTAACGCCTTCAAAAGAAGCTTGTTTAGTCGTAAGCTTGCTTTTGTACAGTAAGTTAGTGTTGTTTTCAATAATTGAAAGCCCTTCCTGTGATTTATCAATAGCTAAAACTTCCCATCCTCGTTTTAATAGTTCAATTGTGTCCATTCCATTGCCACAACCCAAATCAATAGCGAAACCAGTATAATCACCGAAAAAATTCAATGCTTTTACAAGAGTTTCACGTGGGGCAGGGTTATCAATTGATTTATAATATATATCCCAATTCCACTGTGAAGTAAGATTTTTGTCCTTCATTATACACCCCTCAAAATCTAACTATACATAATTCAGCATATTGGTAGAGGTAATTCCTCCATTATCTATTTTCAATATTGTAGATTGTAATATTTGAGATTGGATAGTTCCTTTCTCAAGTGAAACCTTCCATATACTATCAAAATTTCTGGTTAAAACAATATATATTGTAAAGTCAGTCGGATTAAATACCATTGATGCTAACGTTTTAAAGTTGTCTTTCCACGAGCTTGTTTTCTTCAATGTTTCGAAAGCTTCGTCAATATAAAAATTATCACGATATTGTATGATATTATCAATTGCAGTTATATATCTATCTGCACCGAATCCATAAACATTTTTATAGTGGATTTCTTTGAAATCACTATTCTTAAAATTTGTTATAACTAAAAAATTATCTAACATATGAATTACTTCGTTACAGTTAACTCCTTCTTCTACAATAATAGCTTCCCCGTATTTGTCAGCGAGCATTTGATGCCCTTTAGGCTTTCTTAGAATTGCATAACGTTTTCCACCAAGAATTCTTAATGCATCCTGAACTGTTGTACCAGTATTAATTAAAGAATTCGAGAAAACCATACCAGGTATGATTTCAGGACCTTGCTGAATAACTTCGCTGTTATCATCAGGAAGCATATTAAAACATGAAAACATACCTGATGAATTCATCCAAGTATTTTTAACGAAAAAGCCCCCTGTACTAAAGCTAAATGTGAAAGCTGATATATCATTAGATGTTTCAATTGCAAACTTTAAATCTACCTCCTCATGGTAATCGAAATTAAACCCATATATCGGCTTGTTAAAAAAGGCTGCAAATCCTGTACACATGTTTCTTCTCCTTCCCAATCAACAAATTGGAATAAATAAATCCATCTGCGAATACGGACTACGACAAAATCTGTTATCATAAAATTCCAGCATATCAACCTCAGAACATAATTCAAATCCAGATGACGGAAGCCATTTGCCAAAAATATAATCAATAGAGTAGTAAAAGTTCTTAAGGAGCTTATGCTGTTCTTCCATTATTGTAAACACTGCATATTTGCATTCAGGGATTACCTTACTTACCATACCTTTAGGGATATTTTCAACTTTACCAACTTCAACACACGCAGTGTAAACATAGCGGTTTATTGAACTGTCGAAATAATTTACCCCGAAACTTTCACCGTACTGAATTCTATAAGGAATTTGATTAATTCTTGGACAGAACTTTTGCCACAGTTTTTCAACCACATGGTTTTGTAAATTACTTTCAACAGTTGTTTTACACTGCATCCCGACAACCATAAAACCTTTTTTATCGATAAATCTTGGCCCAAGTAATATATTTTTACTTTCAACAAATGCTTTATCATTTCCTAATTGTATTTCTTTGAAGATAGGTAAAGGTATATTATTTTTCTTAAATGAAGATGGAGTAACTCCGAATGCATCTTTAAAAAGGCGACTAAAAACAATTGGTGAATTAAACCCGCATTCTAAAGCTATTTCAATAAATGTTATTTCGGTTGTTGACAATAGGAACGCAGCTTTGTTCAATCTGTACATTCTTAAATACTCTACTGGCGACTGCCCTATTAGTGCATGAAAAACCCTTAAGTAGTGATATTTTGAACAAAATGCTTTTTCAGCTAAATCATCTAATGTAATGACATTACTATAATTGCAATGAATGTACTCGATTGAATTTTGAATTCTTTCAATATAGCTCATATATAAATTTGCTCCCTTACTTAAGCATTATTATATCTTATCAAGGAATTATTGTCTTAACTATAATTGCTATATTACAAACAAGGTTAACTGCAAAAAATAAACACTGCCATTCAAGGATTTCTGGTTCCTGGCATAACATAAAGCAAGCCCATAATCATATGGTAATGACATAGAGGAGGACCTCAGAAATGGATTATATTCTTATCATTTGTCAGTAATATATAAATAAGGCGAGAAGTATATCATGATTACTATAACCCGCTGTAGTATTAATAAGGAACTATACTATTATCAGCTAATATAGCAAATAGAATAATTCCTATCTACTCATCAGCTTTATTTTTCTTTGCTTCAACAAGTATCATATCCAAAAACGTGCCTTGGCGGAACCTTTTGCTCCACTTGCAAAAGAATATGGCTTTGCTCCAAATACCATTGGAAATATTTTAAAAGAATATGGCAATATACTTGAAAAAAAGCGTATCCTTGTCGCACCAAGGGTGTTAGGGTTAGATGAAAAACATCTTAACGGTAGGATGTGCGGTATTTTTACGGATATTGAAAACGGTACACTTCTTGAAATAACCACAGATAATGCTCGTAATACGAAGATTAAATCTATTGAAAGCATGATTGACTACGATAAAAACATCAAATACATAACCATAGACATGGACCGAGGCTACAGGGGCTTAGTTGAAGAAATTCTACCAAGGGTTAAAATCATAATTGATAAGTTCCATGTCTTTATGCATATCACATCAGCGACAGAAGCCGCAAGAAAACGGATATTTCAAAGCCTCAAAGTACAAGTAGCCAAACTCCCAGATGGGGAGGATAAAAAGCAAAAAGATAAACTCTTAACCCTGCTTGGTAAAAACGCAAAACTCTTTAAGTTTGGAAATAAATCTCTGGCAGAAAAACCCTATAGAATTAGCCATATGACAGAGCTTTCCGAAACCTTTCCAGAACTTAACACTATTCGTATTGTTAAAATGGGAGCAGAACACATATATGATGCAAAAACACGCTCAGAGGCAGAAAAATACCTTAATGAATGGCTTAAACTTCTGCCAGAAGATGATGTCACCTATGATGAATTTTATACCTTTAAGAAAACTTTAAGCCAGGATTGGAAACCATACATATTAAACTATTTTATGATTCCGATGTTCGTTATACAAATGCAGCGACAGAAGGCAGGAACCGTGTTATTAAAGAAATAAACACTGTAGGTAGGGGCTATGGGTTTGAGGCTTTAAGATACAAGGTTCTCTTTTACAGCCCCGCCTACAAAGAACCCATTTATGCCAGGAGGAAAGTGGCATCCGACGATATTCCTATAGGTGTTTCGTATACATCGTCTTGGTCACTTACTTTTAGCAAAATGTTTGAAACGAGAGAAATAATAGCTACTGGCAACTGCACAAGCATAGAGGTCCTACTCAATGCGTTGTACGATAAGAGATTGGTGTAAACTATTCGTCGTCCCAGTTTATTTTAAACGGAAGCATTACTTGGAGCCTTTGCTTTGCTTCTTCAACGGTATATTTGTATTGATAGTATTCACCGAACAACAAAACTTCATATTTTTCGAGGACTATTTCTGTAATCTTGTTGTCTTGAAAGGCTTTCGCCTTTTTTTAAAATTACCGAAACTTCATTCTTACGGACTTTTGGGTCGTATTCTCCATAAACAATGCAAAGTTGTCTGTCGGTAAACGGAGTATGGTGAGGGATATAGGCAGGGTCAAAAGCTTTGTAATAGTTACCAAGGCTTAACTTTCTCATACATAACCTCCTATGATTAATATTATTCATATAAAATAATTATAATCCGAAGGAGTTTTGAAATAACCCCACAATTCTGCGAAAATGGCTTTAAAAGCAAGGCCCACAAAATGACGTTTGGCAATTATTTCAGTAATAAAAATAAAACCCACATAAGATTGCATATAGCCGAATAGCTAACACGTTGACATTTTAGCTAATTAAACATATAATATAGCTAATGATGGGAAGGAGTGGCTTGGATGAAGGTACCGTCCACGGAAGTGCAGAATAACTTCGGGAAATACTTGAAGATTGCATCTGAATTAGAAGATGTTATTGTAACCCGTAATGGGCTTGAGGTTGCGAAAATAATTCCCTGCGAAGAGAGAGCCGTTGTTGCGGAGGAGGCCGCAAATTATATTTTCAATGACCGATGGAAGGTGACATATGAAGAATTTATTAAAATGGTGGAAAACTCAGATCTGCGATATGAATATATTGACGGGGAAGTCTACCTGCTTTCTTCTCCGGTTTACAACCATCAGGTGTCGGTAGCCGAAATCTATGGCATTTTTTACAACTGGTTTAAGGGGAAGAAATGTAGGCCGCTGACCTCTCCCTTTGATGTCACGCTGATGAAAAGCAAGGATAACATTAATGTTGTCCAGCCGGATATCATTGTAATCTGCGATATCGATAAAATTGATGCATCAGGGAAATATCAAGGTGTACCAACTCTCGCTGTGGAGGTGTTGTCCAGATCCACAAAGAGGAAGGATATGATTAAAAAGCTTGATCTGTATATGCAAACCGGCGTCAAGGAATACTGGATGGTTGATCCGGAGAAAAAAGAGATTACCGTTTACAATTTTGAGAAGTACGATATCGCAGATCATGAAACCTATATTGGCGACATGGTTGTCAAGTCAAAAGCCTTTAGAGGGCTTCAAGCCAGTCTTGCGGATGTATTTACATTTTAAAGTTTTTTAATGCAGTAATTAATTATCTACATATTGATAATACACAATATTGAATTTAAAATTTAGTAAACCATATAGGGTTTCACAACTGCTAATATAATATGATTTTTATTTCACCACTTGCAATATGAACTTTATTATAGGTATTATGGAATGAGCGAAATTTTTCCAGACATATGAACAATATTTAGAAAGGAACTTCATGTTTTGATTACAATAAAAGAAATTGCTCAAATGTGCGGGGTTTCATCATCGACT
>JAEYON010000003.1 GCA_023411645.1 Bacillota bacterium
ATTTTTCATTTTGAATTATCCTTAGTCACTAATTCTTGTTAACGAGGCCGAAAGAATTTCTTGCCCTAATATAACAGGATACGGGAACTGGTGTATAAAGTCAACACCCTCCTAGAGTTTGTTTCCATCCAGATCTTTTACAACAAATTTCATTGAGATGTCTATTGGCCTTCAGGACACTTTTGCTAAATAAATCTTTTCAGCAAAATTACTGTCCTGTCTTTTCTGGTTAGATCTCCCACCTTCTCAAGAATTGCTTTCCCCTTGCCTCGAAGAGAGAGTTTATCTCCTTCCTTAACAAGCCGGTCATTCTTTTCGCATAATTGGTTATTGATATATACCCTGCCCTCATTTATTGCTTCAGATGCCAGTCTGCGTGACATGGAGAATGCCGAAGCAACCACACTGTCAAGACGCAGTGAGGCCACCGTATCTCTTTTCATTTCATACCTTATGTCCGGAACAATTAATAAATCAATTGGAAGGAGCTCAACCTTCAGATTTGTCCTCCCGGCCTTTTCATAATTGGAAAGCAGGAATTCAGAAATAGTCTTAAGTATTATTATATCCGCCCCATCACTGCGGACAAGTATATCGCCAACCATTTCCCTTTTGATCCCAAGGCTCATCAAAGATCCAAGATAATCTCTGTGGGAAAGCTCCTTATATCCACTCTGGGAAATCCTGAGAAGCGCAAGAGGGTTGGAATCATCAAGACTGCTATATTCCGGTAGAAAGGCTGCCACTGTCCGCTCCGCATCTTCATATCCGCCGTAAAAAAGGTAGTTCAGCCCTTTGAATCGGTTGCAAACACATTGCGCCAGATGCCTCTGATGCATATCAAGAAAGCTGGAGCATGCAAACTTGCCATAATCGAGACACTGTTCAATTTTCTTCTCAATATAGTCAATAAGTATTTCTTCTTCCTTTGTCATGCTGTAATTCTCCTGTCTTTATGAGCAAATCTGCTATCTCAGAAACCTATAATGTTCTGCCAACAATAATATAAAAGTATTTACATAGTTTCAAGCCCGGCATGTCGGAAATCCGGCAATTTATTTGAATGGAACAGGAGAACAAACAAATGAGCAATTTTCCTTTTAGAAAAATTGCTCATTTGAATGTGCTTCATTATGGAAAATATCTGTTTTTTAAAGTCTAATTTACACTATAGAGCATCTCAGCATAAGTAGGCAAAGGCCAGTACTTTTTAGCAATAACCGTTTCTAGCTCATCTACAATCAGCCTTAGCTCTGACATAGCCCCAAATACATGCTCACGGTAGAACTTCGCCAGATCAAGCCCGTGACTCCCGCCCTTTGTTTCGAGCATCGCGCTCTCAAGGGAATCCAGTTTTTTGACCAGACAGGCTGACAGCTTGGAAATCTTTCCAAGAAGCTGTTCCTCCAGTCCGCAGTCGTATCCTCCCAACGCCTTTTTACTGCCAAGAAGCTGCGAAAGTTCATTCTGGTACCCAATACAGGCAGGGATGATTTCTTTCTTAGCCATATCAATCATTGAAAGCGCTTCAATGTGCAGTAATTTGCAGTAGTTCTCCAGCAGTATCTCGTACCTCGAATGGATTTCCTTTTCGGTAAATACATGATGGCGGGTAAAAACATTAACACTCTTTTTTGAAACAAAAGCCGGCAATGCATCAACCGTAGTTTTCAAATTGGATAGACCTCGCCTTTCAGCCTCTTGCACCCATTCATCCGAGTAATTATTTCCGTTGAAGATGATTCGTTTGTGCTCACGGATGATTTTTTTAATCAATGCGGCCAGTTCACTCTGGAAGTCGTTTGAATTTTCGAGGATATCGGCAAATTCACTCAGTACCTCAGCCACGACGGTGTTGAGCACGATGTTTGGTCCGGCTATGGAGAAGGCGGAGCCAAGCATACGGAATTCAAACTTGTTGCCGGTAAAGGCAAACGGAGAGGTGCGGTTGCGGTCGGTGGTGTCTTTTGGAAAATGCGGAAGCACTATTGCGCCAATCTCCATCTGATTCTTTTGTTTGCCCTGATAAGCGGCGTCATTTTCAAGTGCCTCAAGAATTTCAGTCAGCTCTTCTCCCAAGAACATAGATACAATCGCCGGAGGCGCTTCATTGGCGCCAAGCCGGTGGTCATTTCCCGCACTGGATACCGAAACACGAAGTAAATCCTGATAGACGTCAACCGCCTTAATAACAGCAGTTAGAAATAATAAAAATTGTGCATTTTCATAGGGTGTTTCGCCGGGCTCTAAAAGGTTTGCGCCTTTATCAGTAGATAAAGACCAGTTGACATGTTTTCCGCTGCCGTTGACACCCGCAAAAGGCTTTTCGTGAAGCAGGCACACCAAGCCGTGCTTATTGGCAATGCCTTTCATCAGCTCCATGGTAAGCTGGTTGTGATCGGTTGCAATATTGGTTGTAGAGAAAATTGGAGCCAACTCATGCTGAGCGGGGGCGACCTCATTATGCTTTGTCTTGGCAAGAACGCCCAGCTTCCAAAGCTCTTCCTCAAGTTCCCGCATGAATGCCGCTACACGAGGCTTGAGGCTTCCAAAATAGTGATCCTCCAACTCCTGACCTTTTGGAGGACGTGACCCGAATAACGTCCGGCCGGTGTATACCAAATCAGGGCGCTTAAGATACATCTCTTTGTCTATTAGAAAATATTCCTGCTCAGGACCGACCGTTGTATTGACCCGCGTCACGTCCGTATTGCCAAAAAGGCGCAGAATCCGGACGGCCTGCCTGTCGAGGGCTTCCATTGAGCGTAGAAGCGGAGTTTTTTTGTCCAGCGCCTCGCCGCTATACGAGCAAAATGCAGTGGGAATATACAGCGTTCCATCCTTAATAAATGCGTATGAAGTAGTATCCCAAACAGTGTAGCCTCTAGCTTCAAATGTAGCACGAAGTCCTCCTGACGGGAAGCTTGATGCATCCGGTTCACCACGCACAAGCTCTTTACCTGAAAATTCCATTATAACTCTGCCGTCTTTATCGGGGGCTATAAAGCTGTCGTGCTTTTCTGCAGTTATGCCAGTCATGGGCTGAAACCAGTGGGTAAAGTGGGTTGCGCCTTTCTCGACCGCCCAATCCTTCATGGCATTAGCCACAACATTTGCTATGTCAAGCTCCAGATGCGTACCTTGTTTAATGGTCTTTTTCAGTGCCTTGTAAGTATCTTTTGGTAATTTGGCCTTCATTACCACATCGTTGAATACCATACTGCCAAACAAACTTGGAATATCTTTCATAATTATCACTCTCCTCACAAAAATTTCAATGCAAAAATGGCGCTGTGGATTTTATTCCGCAGCGCCTTTGCTGTTTTCTGCGCTAATTATAGACTTACTCGCTATATTTGTCAATAGATTATTTAAGAAAAATGCAACAAACACTATGTCGTCCTGCATAATCTGCAATAAATCTTGTCTTTATTCAAGTAATAAAACATATTTTGCAGTATTAGTATAATTAAGTTTCACAACACCATTGACAACAAACCGGTTTTGCTGTATACTAATTTGCGTTGAACAAAGATGTTCATTAGATAGTGTGAAGTACGTTAAAAAAAACCGGTTTTTTAGCCGGCTAGTTAACTGCACGCATTATTTAATGAACAT
>JAEYON010000123.1 GCA_023411645.1 Bacillota bacterium
AAGCCGAAACTCGTGATGCCACCTACACTTCGTATTTAAAATATGTATTGGTAAATAATGACGAGGTAACCTGGAACGATATTATGCATGGAATGCTCAGTTCTAAGCTTGGTGATTCTATACCGCATAGGCAGATATACAGTGATTTGTTATATAAGGAGGAATATAAATGAGCCATTTTAAGAAGTTTTATCTACTCTCTGTGATTGGCGTACTTTTAGCATCGTTTTATCCACTGTATATGGGTGCTAAGGTTGTTGCCGATATGGTACGTAATGGAACGGTTTTGGCAGAGAATTATCCAAAATACATAATTCCATATACGCCAATCAGCTTGGCCGTCATAACCGCGGTTTTGCTTCTGCCTGTCTTGATGAAATATGCCGGCAAATTCGCATTGACAGCAGTATCTGCAATGTCGATCGTTATCTTTTTTGTATCGGAGCTTCTGCTCGAAAGCAAGGTTATTGTCACATCGACTGTTACAACAACACTTGAAAGCTGGCAAATGTTTATGTGTTATGTTCCGCCGGAAGGCTATCAAACACGGACGTGGCAGGCGGTTGATGTGCTGATCGGAGACTACAGCCCGGCATTCAAAATTCATTTTTATATTATTTCTCTGGTTTTGATATTTGCGCTATTAAACATCTTTTATGGCTTTGCCCAGATAATTATTTCTAAAAATAAAAGCAGACTAAAGGCACTGGTGATACAGTCGGTATCCACTGCTATGTTCCTTGGCCTTTGCATTTTAGCCTGTTTTACCGCTTTTTACAGGGATGGAGAAATTACAGTATCGGCTCTTTCATCGGTGCTTATGAGTGCATTCTTTATTATGTTTGGCGTAACGGCAGGCGTATATGCCGGCTCACTTCTGATCGGAAAAAAGAAAGCGCTCTCAGTACTGCTGCCGTCAATCATAGCATTAGCTGTTACACTATTTATGTATATTGGTGAGATGATTCTGCTGAGCGGCAATCTGTACCGTTTTGGCTCCGGATTTTTATTTGATGGGCTGGCAGGTATTGTACTTGCTCCTATAGATATACTTATTATTTTGGCTTCAGGATGTATTAATGCCGCCATATGCTATACTTTCAGCAAACCGTTGAAATGCTTTAAATTTTAGACTTTGAGCCACACAGGCTGCAAGCTTACCACTACAACCGGTATCCAGACATGGTTGTTATCCTTTATTTATTCACGCGTTAACCCTGTAAAAAACAGAGTTAACGAATTGTTATGGCGCCCAATTTAGGGCTGTGTATTGCTTGGCGCAAATACCATCCTCGCGGCAATAGAAGCTCTCGAGTGTATTGTCATCTGCCTGGAAAAGAGCTCGGGTGACTGTCTCGACTTGCTCGGGAGATGTTTTGTATGTTTCAAGCACAATATATGAGCAGCCTTGCTTTGGGGTTATCTTTGCAGGCAGGCCACCGGGAAGATACTCGTCCTGTGATAGAATCTCGCCGTCAGAGCTAAACTGAAGTACGAAAATACGCTTAGGCGGGTATATGACGTTGATAGATATTTTGACAGAGATGCTGTGGGTATTCGTTTCTCCGTTTTCCGTAACTGTGGTTGCAGCATCCAGTGTCCGTGAGAAATTTTCACCCTCGGAGCTGTCACCGCTGAAAGATATTCCGCCGCCGCTCATGGTGTATACACGTCCGTCTGCTGACTGATAGACAGGGTTCATATAGAATGCGGTTTGGCTGGTAGTTGGTGCGACATAGATGGTGCCTTCAAGCGAAATGTCCTCGCCACTGTCAGTGGTTGAAATACTGGTGTGCCCGTCGGATAAGCCCTCGCCGCCGCTTACGCTGCTGTAGGTTCCGTTTTTGTCGGATATGGTGTAACAGAAGTAGGATATGCCCTCCACGCCTTCGAAGACATATTCCTGTGTTGTGACGGTCTCGCCGGTTTCCTCATTCTTAAGGCTCCTATCCATAAGCGTTGCGTACAGCCTGCCTTGATATTCGGCATTATCGCCGTCAATGGATATCTCTCCGCCGGTGGGTATTTTGCCAATTTTGTTGGTCATTCTGCCAATGTTATCGCTGAGATAGCCCTCGAAGTCAAACAGATCAAGATAATCAGTCGTGACGAAGACACCGACAAGTCTGTCCTTTTCTATGGCCTCTGCTGCACCCGGCTGAGCTAGTGATAAGCCGATCAGCCCAAACACAAAGGCCAATACCAGAACCAGTATATAGGTTATAATAATATTACATCTCATGATCGTCCTCCATATTTCCATCGAATTTCAGAATGTCTCCAACGTCACAGGAGAGAAAATAGCAAATGCGGTTGATCGTCCCAAAGCGAATGCCCTTAGCCTTGCCGCTGCGAAGTATGGAAAGATTGGCTTCGGTAATACCTACCTTCGCACATAGTTCCTTCGAGGTCATGCCCCGAGCTTTCAATATATCTTCCAGGTATACCTTTATCGCCATATGAGGTTCCTCCTCAGATGAACAGATCGTTATCGCTCTTTAGCCTGCGGTTTTCCGAAACCATACGGGCAAAGAGCAAGACGGCAAGCACAAATAGCACAGAGATAATGGGAATGGACAATTCGCTGTTGATAACTCTTAAAATAGGTGCAAAAATGAGCTGCAGGAGGTTCAGCGATATGGCAGAGACGACTACGGCAGTAAGAGCCTTTCCGCACCAGCGGGAGAGACGTAAGGCAAGTGTCTCAGCCTGTTCCGAATATCTGTCGGCACGCATGGCTGCGAGCAGGTCGAGTGCAAGAAGCGTCGTGATCACATTCAGTATATAAGGCAGTGCATCCGCAATAAAGCGCAGGACAAGGAATACATAGGTTGCGCCAAGTCCTCTATCATTTCCTGTGTTGTCAGCCTTAAGTGCAGAAAATGAACTTAGCATCTCTCCAAAGCAAACGCCGCAGACAGCCCAGACGAAAAGAAAGGTAAGCACATAAATTAGCGAACTGACATACACCTGCAGCTTCTCGATACCGCTTTCAAAGGAGAAGCGCAGAAACCGCAGAATGATATACCCGAAAAGCATAGACCATATTGTACCGCCAAGCACAGCTTTGCCTATAGTAAGCCCGGCTTCTCCGACGGAACCAAACATACTTCCGATGTATGCGGTATTTACCATGAGGAAGAGGGATACGAATAAAGCTGCGGAAAGCAGCACCAAAAGCGTGTCCTCTTTATGCAGTTCTCGCTTATTTTTGTCTATGAGCAGGAAAAGTACCGGTAATAAGCAAAAAGCTGCATACAGTGTCAGAGCAAATGAATTTCCAAGCTTTCCGGTCAGTGACAACAGCCGCAGTCCCATGCCAATCTGCTCAAATGGAAATGCCATAACCGATGAAAATGCTCCGCCAGGAGATATTTTCACCAGACTGAACGCTACGCATAAGGCAGCTTCAAAAGCGAGCAGAATATACAAAAGTCTGTGTTTCATATTAATACCTCAAATTATTGTTATTCGATAATTCTCATTACATACTATTGCATAAATTATTGTTTGTCAATAATTTCTTTCGATAATTTCAGCAATTAAAAGCTTCCTCAACAATGGAACTTGGTGTTTAGCCGTGAGACGGTTAGTGCGATGCTCAGAATTTCAAGTATGGCTGTGTTCTTATTAACAAAACACTGGAATTTAAGTCAGTAGAAGCATATAATCATAAAATTACACCACAATGCTTGAAAATTTGAGCGATCAATCGTTGGTAATGTTTATGTGCTTCATTGAGAATTGCAGGAAATATAAAATCCGATGGCAAATGCAACACCAATATGTTAAAATAATTTGGAAAATGATCCTGATGTATGCCAATGGGCGAAGAACAGAGATAGGGGAAAACGGAGTGGACTATATAAAGAATTTCATAAAGGGTGTCGTCGTTGGGGTAGCAACACTGGTCCCCGGTGTCAGCGGTGGCACCATGGCGATCGTATTGGGTATATATGACCGGTTGATCCACAGTGTCGGTTCGTTTTTTGAGGATTGGAGAAAGAACTTCTTTTTCCTGTTTCAGGGCGGCATTGGTGGGGTACTTGGGATACTGCTTTTTAACCGCCTGATGCTTCGAGCTCTTGAGGTGGTACCATATGTCATGCAGGTTTTGTTTATTGGCATTATTATCGGCGGACTTCCGGTGCTATACAAGAAGGCCATGTCTATCGAGGCGACAGAACCTGCGGAACGATCGCATTCAAAGAAGCAAAGCGGAAC
>JAEYON010000170.1 GCA_023411645.1 Bacillota bacterium
CTTTGTCAGCACCGCGCCGTATTCCAGGGGCGAAAATTTGTTCCCCTCATATCTTACTATACCATACCCCGTTATTGCAAATCCAGGGTCAATCCCCATGATAATCATTTGTGCACTTCCTTGTCCGGGTGATTTTTAGCCGATCAGCATGTATCTCTAAAATGCTATGTATATTTATTATTAGTGTTGCATATTTATACATCGTGTTGTATAATGGTACCAGATTGAGTAAAATAGTATTTGTTAACATTTTAGCATAGTTACGGAGGAATTCATATGAGTCAGAAGGAAAAAGTAGTTCTTGCATATTCAGGCGGTTTGGATACATCCATTATCATTCCGTGGCTGAAGGAAAACTATGATTATGAAGTCATTGCAATGGCCGGAGATGTGGGACAGGGTGAAGAGCTGGCTCCGCTGAATGAAAAGGCTATCAAGACCGGCGCCAGCAAAATATATATAGAGGATCTTCAGGAAGAATTTATAACTGATTTCATATATCCCACACTGAAGGCCAATGCGGTTTACGAGGGGAAATACCTTCTGGGCACTTCCTTCGCAAGGCCTATCATCGCAAAAAGAATGGTAGAGATCGCTTTGAAAGAAGGTGCGACAGCCATTTGCCATGGCGCAACCGGCAAGGGCAACGACCAGGTTCGTTTTGAACTGACTGTCAAGGCGCTTGCACCACACCTGAAAATAATAGCTCCCTGGAGAATATGGGACATCAAATCCAGAGAAGATGCAATCGATTACGCTACAGCCAGAAATATTCCGATACCTGTTACAAAGAAGGATAATTACAGTATGGACAGGAACCTCTGGCATCTGAGCCATGAAGGCTCCGACCTTGAGGATCCGTGGAATGAACCGCAGTATGACAAGCTGTTAAAGCTCATGGTACCGCCGGAAAAGGCGCCGGATAAGCCAACCTATGTTGAAATATACTTTGAACAGGGCATACCGAAGAAGGTCAATGGTACGGAATATTCACCAATTGAGCTAATCGGCGTACTCAACAAGCTCGGCGGCGCCAATGGCGTGGGAATCATCGATATGGTTGAAAACAGACTTGTCGGTATGAAGTCCAGAGGCGTATATGAAACACCGGGCGGCACAATCCTCTATGCAGCCCACAGAGAACTTGAGCTGCTTTGTCTTGACAGAGACACGCTGCATTACAAGGATATAGTCTCGCAAAGGTTTTCAGAGCTGGTCTATTTCGGACAATGGTACACACCGCTCAGAGAAGCGCTTTCAGCTTTCGTAGACAGCACGCAGAAAACTGTCACCGGCACAGTACGTATGAAGCTCTACAAGGGCAACTGCATGCCGGCAGGCGCTAAATCGCCTTATTCCCTGTATAGCGAGGAGCTTTCCACCTTCGGAAGAGACGCAGTCTACAACCAGAAAGATGCAGAGGGCTTCATAAACCTGTTTGGTCTTCCGATTAAGGTCAGGTCGCTAATGATGGAGATGGAAAAGAAGTAGGAGAGGTGTATATTGTGAAATTATGGGGAGGAAGGTTTACTACAGGTACGGATAAAGCCACAGACGATTTCAATTCTTCAATCCGGTTTGACGCAAGACTCTACAAGCAGGATATTGAAGGTAGTATTGCTCACGCTCAGATGCTAGGCAAATGTGGCATTATCCCTGCCGAAGATGCAGATCTGATTTGTGCCTCACTTAACGAAATATTGGATGATATAGAAAACGGCAAAGTGCATTTTGAGATTGATGCGGAAGATATTCATATGAATATCGAAAAAATTTTGATATCCAGAATAGGCGAACCCGGTAAAAGGCTTCACACCGGCAGGAGCCGCAACGATCAGGTAGCCCTTGACATCCGTATGTACTTAAAAGCCGAAACCGTCACGATAAGGGCCATGCTTATCGACCTTTTAAACACTCTGCTTGCCATATCCGAACAACACCTGAACACCATACTTCCGGGCTACACCCATTTACAGAGAGCCCAGCCCGTAACCCTTGCACATCACATGATGGCATATTTCCAGATGTTCAGGCGGGACATAGGAAGACTGGAGGACTGTTACAAACGCATGGATGTTATGCCGCTTGGTTCCGGCGCTCTTGCAGGCACCACCTATCGGTTGGACAGACAGTTCGTCGCAGACAAGCTGGGGTTTTCAGCTATCACTGAGAACAGTCTGGATGGTGTGAGTGACAGAGACTTTGCTATCGAGCTGTCATCGTGCATCTCAATGATAATGATGCATCTTAGCAGGTTCAGCGAAGAGCTGGTGATCTGGTCTTCCGGTGAGTTTTCTTTTGTCGAAATGGATGACGCTTTCAGCACAGGCAGCAGCATAATGCCTCAGAAAAAAAACCCCGACGTTGCTGAGCTGGTTAGAGGAAAAACCGGCAGAGCCTACGGTTCCCTGATAACACTGCTGTCAGTGATGAAGGCTCTCCCGTTAGCTTATAACAAGGACATGCAGGAGGACAAGGAAGCTATCTTTGACGCTGTTGACACTGTAAAAATGTGTCTGCCGGTATTCACAAAGATGCTTGCAACTATGAAAATCAAAAAAGAAAATATGTATAAAGCAGCTCAGGGTGGCTTTACCAACGCCACTGATGTTGCAGATTATCTTGTTAAGAAGGGCATCCCCTTCCGCAGCGCACATGAAATCATCGGCAAGATGGTACTGTACTGCATAAACAGCAGCAAGGCTATCGAAGAGCTGTCCATGCAGGAATTTAAGGGATTCTCGGACAAGATCGAAGAGGATATATATACAGAGATCAGCCTTGAAAAATGTATCTGTGGCAGAAACCTCCCTGGAGGCCCCGCTGTAGAAAGTGTAAAAGCCTCAATTGAAAGCGGCCGCCAATTCATTCATTCATACGCAGGAGGTTAATAAATGGAAGACAAAAAAGCTGATATTTTTAATTGCGGGAAGGAATTATTCAGCTCTAAAGGGTTTAAAAACACCAATGTTTCCGACATCACAAAAATGGCTGGTATGGGGGTAGGTACGTTCTATAATTACTATTCCTCAAAAGAACAGCTTTTTATGGAAATTTTCTTAAAAGAAAACGAGAAACTGAAAAAAAGTCTTCAATCCATTGACATAGATATGGATCCCGTAAAAGCTATTTTGAAAACTGTTTCTGCTAACTATGACGGTATAAATTCAAATCCGATACTGAGGGAATGGCAAAACAGAGAGCTCTTTGGAAAACTGGAGAAGCTGTTTCAAGAACAGGGCGGAATGAAGAGCATTGCTGAGTTAATGAATAGTGATACCCTTGAGTTGATAAAAAAATGGAAGGCTGAAGGAAAAGTAAGAAATGACCTGGACGATGATCTGATACTCGCAATTTTCACCGCTATACCTTTTATCGACCTGCACAAAGAAGAAATAGGGCTGCAGTATTTCCCTCAAATTATGTTTTTAATAACGGAATTCATAATGAAGGGATTAACTGATTGCTGAAGCAAGTTTGAAGAGGGAGGAAACCGACACCGGTTTCCTCCCTTGTTATTCAACTGCATCCATTGTTTGATATAGTTGGGCATATAGACCGCTATTTTGTCTGCTTTCCTTTTTTGAAGATTCAAGTGCCAAGGTAGTTCCAACAAATAAAAAAACCCGGAATCACCGGGCTCATGAATCTGGTTTATCTTTGTTTGACCTTCTTATCGAGGGCCTTACCCAGACTATACCATGAGTCCCGCATCTTGAATCTCAAATCTTCATCGAAAATGCGTTCAATAACATCATTAAGGCTACGTCTCATCTGTATATACTCGATCAGTACAAACTCCTCCTTGAGCAGCAGCTCCTCCATTTCTCCGATCCAGTTTGTGATGTGATCTTTACCTGTAAAATCACCTTCAGGCAGCTTCTTTTTCAAATGTGCGACAACAAGCTTGGCGGCCTTACGCTTTACATCATTATCTGTCTGAACCTTTTTTATGGGCTTTTTTTCCCGAACTTCAGTATTAACTGCATCTTTTTCTTTTTTAACCGTCATTTCATCACTCCCTTATTGCAATAATGGATTATAAAAAAAATGAAAATACCTGTAATGACGTTAAGCATTAGCTGACAATTCTAATTATATAATAATATGGTTATAATTGCAAACTTTATACCATGGAAGCCTGTAATAATATATATTTCAAGCCTCTATCCTATTTTATGCTTTTTCAATCCTGATCCTGCTGCCATCGCCCTGAAATGTCGGAGGTTCTACAATCAACCTTCGGACGATTCTGCTTTTCAGTTCGGGAACATGGCTGATCAGACCAATCACTCGATCCCTGCTGCTCAACCGCTCCAAGGAATCGATTACAGTGTCCAGAAGATCCTGATCCAGTGTTCCGAACCCTTCATCAAGGAAGAAGAATTCCAGCGGACTCTGTCCCTTCAGCTGAATCTGCTCTGAAAGCGCCAGTGCAAGAGACAGAGACGTCAAAAATATCTCCCCTCCTGAGAGCGATGTAACCATCCTGTGCGTTCCTCCGCTTGATTGATCTCTTATTATGAAACCTGTCTGCGTATCCAGTTCTAGCCCATACCTGTAGTTCGTCATCAAACCAAGCGTTTCAGAGGCTTTTGCCGCCACATATCTTAGCCGCTCCTCTGCAATGTAGTCAATAAAACTGTTGTCTTTGCGATGCTCGGCCTTTAAAACTCTCTGAATCTGTTCAAGCAGACCCATTGTGTGACTCATTTCATTGTACGTTCTACCCAATTCAAGCCAGGTCTCATTCTTCTTCTTTAGGCTGATAAACGTATTTTTAGCCACCTCTGCATTTGATATACACTCCAGTTTGTAAGCTTCCAGTTCGGTATACTCCCTGCTGATCCTATCCCATTCATCTTCTGTTATACTGCGGGTATTCAGCTTCTTTCGCAATATCGCCGTCTGCGCCTGAAGATTGATCAATACGCGGTCATATTCTTCCAGGCTCTCTTTCAATGCCCTCTGATCTTCTTTCGAAAGAACTGAATTCTCAACATCTTCCGCATCTGTGAATCCTTTTTCGGAAAGTATTGCGCCAAGTCTGTTCTCTTCTTTTTCCAAACTCGTTGTATATATGTGCAGTTGATTTTCCAGCATTGACTTCCGCCCTGACAACTCATTATTCTGCCTTTCAAGCAGTGCGAGCGTACCGGCAAGCTCCTCCTCCTGTTCGGCATACGCCTGAAGCCTCTGATCGATGCGCAGGATCTCGTCCTGAATATCTGCCTCACCTGTCAGCTCCTTCAGCTTGATTTCTTCTGTCTCAATTTGCTTTTTCATTCCATTCAACTGTACATCGATCCTTGCATGGTCGGTATTCAACTGCCGCAGCTCTCTGTTCAGCTTGTCCAGCGAAGCTCTGCTTACGTCGGAAGCTTCACGCGCCTTCTCCAATTCCTTTTGAAGTGTCTGCTGTGTTCGGTCGTTCTGTACAATCCTTTTAAGCTCTGTGCTTACATCATCAATGCTATATTTCTCCAGAAATGCCGAATACTTAAGTCGCGCTCCTTCAAGTGATTTATTAGCTTGCAAGATTGACTCCCGGACCTGCCCAAGTCCTTCAAGACAAACCTTTAGTTCTGTGACAAATCCATTTTCAATCAATCGTTTTTCAGATAGCGTCTCATTGTATTTGCTCAGATTTTCCTTATATTCCTCCAGCTTCAGTTCCCATGCCTCAATGTCCTCAAGCTTCTGTTTATAGGTCGATTTCGCCTTCTCCAGTTCCCGGCATACCTGATCCAGCTCAAGTTCCCTCAGCTTTTCAGGCAATTTCTGTCTCGCCTCTTCATACTCGGCAGTCTTCTGCTCCGTTTCCTGTGCCGCCAGTTCAATCTGCCCCCTGGCAGTCCTGACCTGTTCATCTGCAACAAGAGCTTTCCGTTCCGCCGCTTTAAAAGCTGCTTCAGCATCTGCGAGTATTTTCCCGGTTTCTTCTAACGCCTTTTCGGGTATAGATAGTTCAAGCCCCTCCACATGAGCAGCGGGCTCGGGATGGTGTGTAGAACCGCAGACGGGGCATGCCTCCCCCTCGGTAAGACCTTCCGCAAGTACTGCGGCCGTATTTCTGTTGCGTTCCTTTTCAGCATTTTCAAAATCAAGTCTGCACTGCTTTAATTTATCTGCTGCTCCTGCCATAGCTGAGTTCAGTTTGTCGGCTGTCTGCTCTAGCAGTATCAACTTGGACCTCTGCTGATCAAGCTTGACTTTTTGCTGTGACAACTCACTAAATCTCAGATTTAGCACCTGAACCGTTCCATCCACTGAATGTATACGTTCCACAGCTTTGAGTACTGTATTCTTCTCACCGGGCCTAGCAGCTTCATGCAATTGCTTTTCCACAGTCAGTTCATTCATGGCTTTAACGCATTCTTCAATTTCTTTCCTTATTATATCCAATCTTTGCTCTATACCTGCCTCAGAGTTTTTTATATCACTGAGCCTGCTCTCAAGTTCCTTCACACTGTCCTTCATTATGGCAGCGTCACTCTCCAGCTTTACACCCTCCTGCAGCTGCTGTCTGTATTCCGGATCTGTTTTTAGCTGATCTATTTCATATGAGAGCCTGTCAATATCCTTAATGAGCAAGGTCAGCCGCTCTGTCTCATCCATGATCAGCTTTTCTTTTTGTGCAATGCCCTCGTTCAATCCGGCTGCTTCCGTATCAAGCTTGATAATTCCAGCCAAAATACCTTCGATCTCATCCTTTATACCTAATGCGTCCGCCAACCTTGCTCTGCGGCCGAGCAGTTCCGGCTGTTTCGTGGCTGTTTCCTTTTTTATTCGTTCATATTTCTCTTTTGTCTCATTCAAAGAGGTAAATACTCCCGGATGTACAGTCAAAACTTCCTTCAGCTGCTCCTTCGTCTGTTCAATATTTACATGAAGCTCCCTGTTTTTACGGAGCATATCACTGAGGCCTTCAGCCTTAATTGCTTTTTCAAGACTGCTCCTCTTTTTATCAAACTGTGCTTTAGATGTTGTATGATCCGCCTCTTTCCGTTCAAATTCAACCAGCTCCTGTGATATACCCCAGACCTCTTTAGCATCGATATACTTTGCTTCCAGTTTCTTTAATGCCTTTTCGACCCTGTTCCTCTCAGCGGCAGCTGCATCCGCCGCTTTTTCGGCTTCAAGAAGAGCCTCATCCGAAGCGTCCGCGTAACCTCTCAATTCCCCTGTCATTATATCAAGTCTGCTTTTCAACCCGGCCATTTTGCGCCCGAGCTTTTCCGATAACTGCCTTCCGTACTCCTCAAGGAAAAATATTCTCTCCAGCATGCCCCGTCTCTCTGAGTTGTTGAGCATCAAAAACTCCTGAAAGCTGTTCTGCGGCAGCACAACCGCACGGGTGAAATCATCGTTGCCGAGTCCCAGAAGATCCTTGATATAGTAGCTCATCTCCATGGTCTTGTCACACAGAGGAATGTCTCCCGATGCGGTAACCTCTATAAGCCTTGTTATCTTTGGCTCACAGGCACTGGGCGAATTCTTTTTCCGCTGATAGACCCGTTCAGCCCTATATGTTCTCCGGCGCCCGTCTCTGAACAGTTCAAAGGTAAAAGAAACCCTGGCTGTGTTTCGGCTGGAATTGATAATCCCCTGGGTACCGCCTTCCGCACGTTTTACGCGTCCGTATAAAGCGAAGGTGATAGCATCGAGTATTGTGGATTTTCCGCTTCCCGTCGGACCAAATATACCGAACAGGCCTGATTCACTCAGTTCTTCAAAATCAATCCTCTGAACATCGGTAAAGCTCTGCAGACCTTCAATCTCAAGAAGCTTCGGTTTCACTCGGATTCACCTCCCCCGCCGCACAATTATCGTCTTCACTTCCTTCACCGACATTGCTTTCTTCACTGCATCCGACACTGTCACCTTGATAGCTGTCACTTACATCAATTTCATCATTCACAATTTCAAGAAAAACATTCATTATTTCATCAGGAATCTCTGTTCCCATCCTGTATTGATAATAATCACTAAAAAGCTCGTCAATCCTCCGGCCTTCCCTGCTCTTTGGATCAAGCACCTCAACAGCGTCGTTTTTCATTCTGGGTCTGATATTAATAATCCCGCCATGCAACTGTCTCATTTTTTTTTGCTCTTCAGTTGTAAATGGCCTGTCAGTGACAATTTCGAGGTCGATCCAGGCATTGGCATCCTTTCCCTCTTCACACCATTGAATAGCTTGTCCGATACCTTCACCGGCAAACCATCTCTTTAACGGCTTGCCGCAGTCGAGATATACAGGTGTAACAACAGCGTTTTTACCCGGGACTGCATCTACAATCATTACCGCCTTGCTGTAGTCCGATTCGGAAAAGCTGTACGCCAGAGGAGAGCCTGCGTAATAGGTGGGGCAGGCCACACTTTTCATTTCCTGCGGACGATGCAGATGTCCCAGCGCGGCATAATGAGCTTTCCGGGGAATCACACCGGGGCTCACTGTCATGGCTCCTCCCACCTGCAGCGTTCTCTCGGAATCCGAAGATGTGCCTCCCATCAAAAAAAGGTGCGCAACGATCAGATTAAGCGTGTCATCGCGGAATTTTTCTGACAAAGCAGAAAAAATACTTCCGATCTTGTCCGAATAAGCGTTTTGTAATACCGCTTCATCCGCTTCCACTGTTAGAAGCTCTTCCAGCCTGGATTCCGATGGATATGGCATCGTTAAGATCACAGCAGAATGATCACAGTCTGGTAGGCAAAGCTCCATCCAGCCCGGCCCGGAATCGGCAATCCTGATGGTCTCCGGCTTGCCGGTATTGTCGGATCTGTCGGTATTGACTTGTATGTCGACGTTGTCGGGTCTGTCGGTATTGACCGGCTTGTCCGTATTGTCAGGTCTGTCCGAATCAACGAGTCTGTAGGCGTTGTCTGGATTACCCGCATCACTCCCCGGATAGCCCAGAAGGAATATGCTGCGTTTCGAAGCAAGAGGGCTTGCGGCGCAGAGCCTTTCAGGGTTGTCATGATTGCCGGCAATGACTACTATTGCCCGTTTCCCTCCGTTGTTCAACCTGTCAATTGCGTCATAGAAAAGCTCCTCCGCTGCTGCAGAAGGATTATATGTATCGTAGATGTCACCGGCAATCAGCACCAGATCGATCCTTTCATCATCAGCAAGACGGCAAAGCTCGTCAACGAACGCCCGCTGTTCATCTATGCGGTTGATCTGTTCAAGGCTTTTGCCAAGATGCCAGTCAGATGTGTGCAATATCCGCAATTTGCCGTACCCCCACAAATAAATTCATTGTAGATATTATATCATGAATCTGAATAGATTCATGATATAATTAGCCATGTGCGTTTCGGTTAATGACTTCGCAAAGCAGAAATATATAATAGCTGAAAAAGCAGGCTGTCGGCATTCAATCCAACAGCCTGCTCCTGATTCATTTAAGTAAAGCAATAAACCAACTAATGTACTAATTATCCCTGTTCGCAGATATTACTGCCACAGAACTGATCTGTCCTGCAGAGCTTTAGTGAATACTGCACTATGCTCATCAAGGCCTGCATCCTTCAATGCCTTCTGATATTCCTCCCATTTCGCGTCGAACTGGGACGGATCCGCCAATATAGCTTGAGGGATCATCCTGTAGCCGAGCTTCATGATCTTGTCATCATTCGCCTTCCACTCAGTATCCTCAATATTGACAAGCCATGCAGCGCCATAGGATTTGACCGGGAAATCATCGGACTGCGGATACAGTTCTTTCCACGCTGTGACGCCATATGCCGCAAGAACTTCATTTTCGATTGGAGATTGCAATGCAACGATCGCTTCGAGCGTGTCAAATGCTTCGTAATATTGACCTGTAGAATCCTTCACAGCATTGCCGTAGGTTGGGAACGGGTACATGTACTTCTTTATTCCCGTCTTCTGCTGCCAAGCTGGATCTGAATCCCTCATGGAAAGAACTTCAGGCTTCAGAACTCTCTTGCCATTCTCAATTGTATAGTGTTCGCCTTCGACACCCCAGTGAGTCAAAATCTGCGCTTCTTCGGTGCACATCCAGTCAAAGAATTTTATTGCTCTTTCCGGATCAGCGCAGTTTGTCGTAATAGCAAGTCCCCATCCGCCCAGATAGCCGGAACTCTGGAAGTCTGCAAACTTGACTGAATCATTAATCGTTACAGGGAAATAACCGTATGCTTTATCGAATTTTCCATCCTTCTTGAGCGCTGTTATAGGTTCGTCGATTTCCCAGCGTGCGTCCGTAAGAGCAATAACTCTGCCTGAGGCGATTTTGGCTTTGTACTGGTCATACTTTTGAACAAAGCTTTCATCATCCAGAAGTCCTATCGCGTTCATGTGATTGAGCCATCTGAAGTATTCCTTGTCTTCCTCTCTTGTCAAATGTCTGATGCATTCAAGCGTTTGAGGATTGACATACCATTCACCGTCGTCACTGTTGCCTGTCGCAAAGTTAGCGGGATTGGAAATGGTGATCATGAATCTCCAGTCATCGGCCAGCAATGACAATGGAATGGTCTTCTGACCGTCTTCTGTCTTAGGATGTGCTTCATAATATGTCTTAATTGCATTCTCAAAATCCTGCAAAGTTCTGATCTTTGGGAAGCCCAGTTCCTTCACAGCACCCAGTTGAAGCTGAGCGCCTGCATTGGGCTGCATATTTTCCTGGCCTACTTCCTTGCCGCCAATATAGTAAATACCCGGATCCTCAAGGCTCCAGCGAAGTCTCTTGATATCAGTGTCGCCGTAAAATGTCTTGATGTTTGGTCCGTACTGTTCGATCAAATCATCCAGTTTAACAATTGCATTAACATTTTTAAGGATATTCAGGTCACCCTTGCCATAAACAAAATCGGGATAATCACCGCTTGCTGCCATCAGTGAAAGCTTTTGCTTCCCTGCGTCAGAGCTGATTGCATTTTCAATCTTCAGTGTGACACCTGTCTTTTGCTGAATTACTTTTGCTACAGGGCTTGTGAAATCAGTGTCGGGATAAGCATCGGTTTCCACGCTGTACATCGTGAATGAAATCGGCTCCAATACCTCCTCTTCCACTACAGTTGTTTCTTCGGCTGCTGCTGTAGTCGCATTGTCAGCCGGTGGTGTCTTGACATCCTTTGGTTTGTCTGCCGTTCCGCAGCCAACTGCGAGGGAGAGCAGCATAATTACCGCCATAATAAGGTAAATTACCCTTTTCATAAACATACCTCCTATATTTTCTATAATCAACAGGATACCCCGCCGAAAATCAAGATTTAACCGCACCTAGTGTCAAGCCCTTCATGAAATACTTCTGTACAAATGGGTAAACGATAAGTATGGGTACCGTCGCCACAATGGTCATTGCCATTCTGATCGATTCAGGCGAAACCCGCTTCTGGGCGACCATATCCGCAGAACCATATATATCCTGCCTGCCTGAGGACTGTGCGCTCAATAAAATTTTCTGAAGTTCAAACTGCAAAGTAGTAAGATTTTTATTTGATCCGTTGTATAGGTACGTATCGAACCATGAATTCCATTGTCCTACCGCGATAAATAGAGATATGGTCGCGATAGCAGGCATACACAGCGGAAAAACAATCTTGTAAAATATAACAAAATCATTTGCCCCATCAAGCTTGGCGGATTCCTGCAGTTCAAAGGGCAAACCGTCAATGAAGGCGCGAATTACAATCACATTGAAGACACTTATCAAGCCGGGTAATATATAGACCAAAAAGCTGTTCGTCAGATGCAGGTTCCTGATGAGCATATACTCAGGTATCAGGCCGCCGCTAACGTACATTGTGATCAAATAAAGGACAGTTATAACCCTTTGTGCGAAAAAATCCCGTCTGCTTATAGTAAATGCAACCATACCGGCAGAAATAATACCCGTAACCGTACCAATCACTGTCCTGAGCACGGATATCACAACGGAGGTGGCCAGCGCGTCGGTTTTAAATATCTGTATATAATTATCCAGAGTAAACTCTCTTGGATATATTGATATGCCGCCTTTTACAGTATCCACCGAATTATTGAATGAAATTGCAAGCACATTCAGGAAAGGATACAGGGTTATGACAGACAGCATAATCATTAAAGAATAATTAATAATATTAAATGCTATATCTCCGCTCGAATACTTTCTCAATGCGATTTCCTCCCTATTTTGATACGATCCCAACACCCATGGTTCTTCGGCTGAACGTATTTGCCAGGAATACCAGAATGATGCTAACCACCGACTTAAAAATACCGGCTGCCGTACCAAAAGCCCACCGTCCGGCACTCACGCCATAATCCAGAATATATAGGTCAAGCACGTCTGAAAAGTCACGCACCAGTGAATTTCTCATCAGAAATTGCCTCTCGAAACCGGTGTTGATCAAATTTCCTATACTCATAATCAGAATAACCATGACTGTTGGAAGAATCCCCGGTACGGTAATGTGCCATATTCTTCTGAAGCGGGAAGCACCATCTACCATTGCCGATTCATACAAATCAGGTGAAATACTTGATATAGCCGCGAGGAAGATAATAGAATTCCACCCAAGCTCCTTCCAAATATCGGCAAAGGTAACAATCCACCAGAAAAGCTCGGGCTTTGCCATGAACTGGACCGGTTCTTCAATAATACGCAGTCCGACAAGTATGTTGTTGACTACACCGCTGTCTGTAGTTAATAATTTATTGAATATACTTGCCACGATGACCCAGGATACGAAATGAGGCAAATAAGAAATGGTCTGTACGCTCTTTTTGAATCTCTCTCCCTTGATCTCGTTGATTAGAATTGCCAGTATGATCGGAAGCGTAAAGCCAAAGGCAAGGGACAAAAGGCTCATCGCCAGCGTATTTCTCATCGCATTGTAGAATAAGTCATCCTTGAACATTGAAACAAAATACTTTAATCCGACCCATTTCTGTTCAAAGAAGCTTTTTCCGGGCATGTACTGCTGAAACGCCATCGTCCAGCCCCAGAGCGGTATATATTTAAATATTAATAACCATACTAAAAAAGGAAAAGACATGAAAATAAGATACTTTTGGCTCTTGATTGTTTTTAAGCTAAGCCTGTTTTTCTTCAGCCGCGGCTGAATGATATTTCTCTGAGCACTGCTGCGGATTGTCTGCTGCATTGATATACCCCCAAAAAATAGACTTGCGCCATGATCAGTATATCAAGAGACTTCCTCTAATCACACTGTATATATCATTCTAATTTTACTGTAAAAATCAGAGGTATTTGCAGTCATTTCCCTTGAATACAGATGGGGACACCCCTGTATATTTTTTGAATTTCCTGTAGAAATAGTCGATATCACAGATTCCCACCTTCTCGACTACCTGGTATACCTTAAACCCCTGCCCCAACAGCTGCTTCGCCTTTTCAATCCTTACATGGTCCAGATACGTATTGAAGTACATCCCGGTTTTTATTTTGAATAATTTCCCAAGGTAATTACAATTGTAATTAAACATCGATGCAAGGCTCTCGAGCTTGATCTCGCCTGCATAATTCTTATCAATATAATCCAGTATCCTTTTCATTCCGCCTTCCGAGCAGGTACAGGCAAGCTTCTCAGACAAGGTCAGGAGTCTGTATTTCAAATAACCGTGAAGCTCCTGCAGGCTTGTCTTGCTTGCAATCTCCTCCAATACCTCCCTGCTGTCGCCGGTATGTTTTTTTACCGTCTCGTCCGTTGCTTTCATATGATTAATGATCATCAGGTAGAGACCGGTATAATTTATTTTAATTGTCTCTTCATCAGACTTTGCACAAAAAAAGCAATCCTTCACCTCTTCCAGCAGATTATTAATCAAAACCGCATTGTTGGCAAAAATGGCATCCTGCAATTTCCTCGCCAGCTTTTCGAGGTAGATTTCATTAACGGCTTCATGACCAGCATCCGAACAGGCGCCATCCTCCCCGGTACCGATAATGATTTGCTTCTGACCGTAAAGAAATTTATGCTCCAGCAGTCTGTAAGCTTCGGTATATGAATTAAGCACCCGCTCAAGCGTATTGACATGCTGCCCCACAGAAATGGTTACTGTGGTCCGGCACTGCTGATCCACTTTTTCCTGAATAGACTTCAAAACATGCGGCAGCGATAGGTCACATAGTTCTCTGAATAAAATGCCGATATAGCCGTCTATCTCAAAAATATACCCATATGAATTAGCCGTAACAATCTCTTCAATACTCTCTCTGACGCACCTTTTCAGTTTCATATCAAGTGTATATTCCCTGCCTGCATCCACAAGCCCGACCCTATAGCGCCGCCACGGGAAGTCCAGCTGATATTGCTTAATATACTGTCCGATCATAGCCTCATCAATCGTCCGGGTCACAAAGCCTTCAAGGATCTTATCCCTCGAAAGCTGAAGGCTTGCGTCAATACCGAGTCTCGTCTCATTCTCGCTTTCAATCTGCATTTTTACCTTATCCAGTACTTTGACAAGGTCCTCCTGCTCAACAGGCTTTAGTATGTAGGAAACGGCCCCAAGCTCAATAAATTTCTGAGCATAGGTGAAGTCGGAGTATGCTGTTAAAATGATCACCTTGCATCGATCCTTCTGCTCCTTTAATTGCCCAACCATTTTGATGCCATCCATTACAGGCATTTTAATGTCCACAATAGCCAGATCGGGCCTGTGTTCCTGAACCTTTTGAAGTCCTTCCCTGCCGTTTGCCGCAGTATCACAGATCTCGAACCCGTATTCAGACCAGTTGATAATTGTCTTCAAGCCTTCCCGTATGATGGCCTCGTCGTCTACTATTAATACCTTCAGCATGACCTCATCCTTCTCCCGGCAGCATTATATCTATTCTAGTTCCGCTGTCTTTTTGGCTGTAAATACGTAATCCATACTCTTCCCCATAATATAATTTCAGTCTTTGATGAACATTTCTCAAGCCAACTCTTTTTCCTGAACCGTCCTCCATTTCATCCAGTGTGGCAAGTACTTCCTGTAATTTATTACCCGTCATTCCTTCTCCATCATCCTGCACGGAAATGAACAGATAAAAGTTCTTCCTGTACAAATGAATGGATACATGACCTTCACCCTCCTTATATTCCAGGCCGTGAACAATAGCATTCTCAACCAGAGGCTGTATAGTAAGCGGGAAGATCCTGACTTTCTTGATTTCCTCGTCATCAAAACGTATATCATAGTTGATTCTGTTTCCATATCGGAACTTTTGTATTTCAAGATAACACTGTACAAATTCTATTTCAGACTCAACCGTTATCATCTCACTGCCTATTTCCAGATTTCTTCGCATGATTCTGCCCAGCAGCTTCACGATCTCCGCCAGTTCATCCTGGCCGTTTACATGGGCTTTCATTCTTATTGTTTCAAGGGTGTTAAAAAGGAAATGAGGATTGATCTGATTTGCCAGCATTTCCAGCTTGATCTCCTTCTGCCTGAGCGCAAGCTGATCCTTTTGGGCTTTTGTGACATAAACCTCCTGAACGAGCTCCTTGATGCTGTTAGCCATCACATTCATATCTTTGAAAAGCTGGCCGATCTCATCTTCTCCCGAGATGACAGGAAGAATATCAAAATTGCCTGTCGCAACCTTGTGCATATCCTTACTAAGTATTTTAATCCTTTTGCTGATGGCATTTGAAAAAATCAGAATAAGTATGAATGCAAAAAGCAGGCTGACTGTCATAATCCCGGCAACCAGAAGGGCCGAGCTTCCCGCCTGCTCTTCGATCACGCTGACCGGTACGATGGAAACAATTTTGAACGGACCGTTGTATACACTTGGTCTGAAGTCTTTTATAATCGCCTTTGCAGGTTTATCCATGTAATTGATATCGACCGTACCCTCATCCATCCCATAGACAACGGACAGCCGTGTGTCCGCAATATTGGTGCCGATCATCGTTCTGTCCGGAGCGGAGAAAATATTTCCAAGGTCATCCACAAAAAAAGTATCGTAGGGTTCAGATCTCACAAAAGAATTCAGATAATCCTCGCTCAGGCTGATAATCAGCACTCCGAGCACTCTGTAGCTTGACAGCGTACGCACGACCCTGGTCAGACACATGTTGGAAGAATTCCCGGTGGCGGCGGAAAGATATTGCCAGCAAATACGCCCATCCGCATTACTAATCCTGCTATACCAGCCGGACTCAATGATAGCGGGAGTCAGCTTCATAATCTGTCCGCTTTCAAGAAGAGAGGGATTATTGGAGTATATTTTGATATCCCGAATCTCACTGCTGTACAAATTGATGATGTTTTTAAATTCATTATATTGAAAATAGGTGTCGAATACTTCCTGTGTACTTCTATAATCAGAGAGCAGCAGATTCTCCAGCTCCTGATCCATTTGCATTTTATATGAGATGTCCATGACAATCTTCATGACCTCGCTCAGTCTGGAATGTGTCCTTTCAACATTGACTGAAGCCTCGCGCATTGCGCTGTCCACGATGATCGATCTCATGGAGTAATTTAAAATAAAGCCTACGAGAAGCACAGGAATAAATACCACAAGCATATAGGAAAACAAAAGCTTGTTTCCAATACTTATGTTACTTATCTTTATACGAAAACGATCTTTTTTCATCCCAATTTACTCCTGTGATAAGATTATATGCAAATTAACATAACAATTTTATCACGTTAGGAGTAAAAAGTAACCATTCAGTTTATTTAGTTTTATTATAGGACTCTTCTGGCAGTCATGTAGGTCTTGGCATAAAAGCCTGAGCTGAGACTGGAAACAACAACCTTGGAGTGACTTGAGGAAGAGTGTATAAACTGCCCTCCGCCGGTATAGATCCCAACATGATTGATCTTGTTCTTACCTCCGTTGGTATCAAAAAACACCAAGTCCCCAACCTTTAAATTCGCTTTCTTTACGTATGTACCGTTCTTTGCCTGACTTCCTGAAGTCCGGCTGAGGCTAATCCCAAACTTCTTAAAAACATATTTGACATAGCCCGAGCAGTCAAATCCTTTTGTGGTCGTACCGCCCCACTTGTACTTTATCCCAAGAAACTTCCTTGCATAATTAATGATATCCTCAGGCGACCGGCCTGAAGACCTGTACGCTGTCGTTTCTCTTTTTAATAGGCTTTCTATTTTCCCAAGTGTTTGTTTCCCCGCAATACCGTCTTGTTCTAAACCGGTCTTCGCCTGAAACTTAATAACAGCCTCTTGCGTAATCTCTCCAAAATAACCGGTTGGGTCGATATCCATAAACCCCAGTGCCTTCAGATCCTTCTGGAGCTGTGATACAGAATCTCCCCTCATGTCGTATTTTAATGTTACGGAAGAGCTTGCAGAAACGACCTTGGCGGAAAGAAAGAATAACAGCAGAAGTACAACAAGCGAACCAACTAATTTACTCTTATGTGACATATTTAAAAATCCTCCTCTTTTTTTGGTGCCTGCAAGGCAAAGCTGTATTTTAATCCTTTGCACAGCTTTTGCTGTTGACATGTCAGGTAAAAGAGTATACCCTGCCTGAATTATGGCTTCACCTCAAAGTGACTCGACCCGGTACTTCAGGGGCGTTCAGCACCTCTTTTAGTTTACCATAACACTAGTAATTATGTAACCAATAATGTTTGACAGCAGAAATGAAGATATGTCTAGCAAAAGGAATTGTCACTTGTTTATGTTAACTAATACAAAAGACGATACTATGAACAAAAATGTTCCCGTTCGCATACACAATTATCGGGCAGACACTATTTTTTCAAAAGCAATCCTTTCACTGCGGTCATCCAAATAAATAATGCCGCAGTACAGGAAGCCATTTTTCTCAAGAAGCCTTTGCATAGATGCGTTCCGCCTGTGCGTATCCACCCGGATACTATGAACATCCCTACTTAAGCACATCTGTTCAATATTTCCGATGATCTCTGATGCGAGGCCTGCTCCCTTGTACTGTGCATCAACAGCGATCCGGTGGATCGTTGCATAACCCATCTGATGGCTTGTCAACATCTCCCCATCACTGAGCCATTTACCTTCATAGATCCTGTCATAGGTTTTTTCGCCGTCAAAGGTAACTGCAACAGTGCCAACAATGATGTTATTCATCAGCAGAACATATCCATAACCATTCTTAATGTCCTTTGCAATAGCTTCTCTGCCCGGATATCCATTCTGCCATTGGTCAATAC